>NZ_NFHA01000004.1:0-169943 GCF_002159225.1 Flavonifractor sp. An91
GCAGACACACAGGCGGCGGACAGGTTGGGCGGGCAGTCGATGACCATCACGTCATAGGCCCCGTCCTCCTCCAAAGCCTCCCGCATATCCCGCAGCGCCCTATAGCTCCGGCCCCGATCGCCACCGGCGGCCTCCAGATCCAGGGCCCAAAGGTCCTCTGCCGCCGGCAGCACATCCAGGCCGGGCACGTCGGTCTGCTCCACCAACTCGTCGTAGCAGATACTCAGCCCCCGCAGCAGGGCGCCCAGCCCGGCATACTCCCCGGGCGGCAGCAGGATCTGAGTAGCGTTTGCCTGCCCATCGGCATTCACCAACAGCACCCGCAGCCGGCAGCTGGTTGCCAGCACATAGGCCAGATTGACGGCGGTGGTGGTCTTCCCCACCCCGCCCTTTCGATTCACGATTGCAAACGTCTTCATGCACGAACACTCCTATCTTTCGTTGATCGGGAAACACTCCCGTATAATTTCACTTCCTACGGAAGCCTCGGCCATATAGTACCGCCGGGCCGGATGGATATAGACAATCCGGCCGGTTACCGACCGCAGCTTGCGCATTTTGTTGGCCCGCTCGCCGCTGAGTTCATGCTCAAAGGCCGACGGGGTCCAGGTGATCTTCTCGCCTATCCTCATGCTGATCCTCCTCCAGCGCCTGGACCGCCAGAGTCAGCGCCTGGGCCACCTGCAGGTGATCCACTGGGAAGCTGCTGGCCCGTGCCAGGGCCTCCCGGCGCAGGATCTCCAGCCGCAGCAGCTGGGCCGCTCTGGGCTTGTCCATGCTGGTCTCCTTTCTCACGGAATGGGTCATCTGGGTCATCATCATAGATGCCCTCCCAGAATCGATCGGCAAAACTGATCTGCTTGTACTGCCTCGGCCGTTTCATAGGGGCCACCGATGGTGCCGGCTGGTCCACCACCGACTGGCGGAACCGCTGATAGGCCCCATCAAAGGTGAGATACATCCGCCCCCGCTCTCCGTCCTTGTTCTTGGCCAGCTTGAGCACCCGGCGGCTCTCATTTGGCTTGGACGGGTCCTCTAGGTAGAGTAGTAGGATGGCGTCTGCATCCTGCTCAATCTGGCCGGATTCCCGCAGATCGCTCATGGTGGGCTCAATGATCTTGCTCTCGTCCTTGGTCTTTTCTGACCGGGACAGCTGGGACAGTGCAACCGTCAGGATACCATTGGTGTGAGCCAGCTGCTGGAATGCCCGGCTGATGGAGGCCACCTGCTCCGTCCGGTTGGCTTTGCGGGTCTCCGGCTCCACGATCTGCAAATAGTCCACATAGATGATCTGGTACCGGTTTGCCAGGGCGTCCGCCCTGATGTCCGCTGCTGTCATGCCGGAGGCGTCGATGAGATCCATCTTGTGCTCTATGATCTTGGCAGCGGAGCTGGCCGCCTGTGCCCACTCAGCCTCAGTGAGGGCGCCTCGCTTGATTGACGCCATCTCGATCCCAGCCAGATTGGAAATTAAGCGGTCCGCCAGCTTGTAGCGGCTGGTCTCCAGGGAGTAGAAGCCCACCCGCTTGGCCTCGCTTTGATGGTAGGCGAAAGCCACAGCCAGAGCGGTTTTGCCGGCAGATGGATAGCCGCCCAGCACCACCATGTCCCCCAGGTCCACAAAGAGCTGCTCATCCAGCTTGGACAATCCCCACGTCATGTACCGGTGCGGCGTTGTATGCCGCTGCCAGAAAGACTGGAGCATCTGCTCCATGTTCATCCGGCGCACTCCCTGCCTCTCTACCGTGAGGGCCTGCAGCTTGCTTATGCCCTGAGCCAGAGCCTCCATGTCGGGTACGGTGGTAAGCTTCTGGGCGATCTCCCGGCCCCGATAAACCTTGGCCTGCTCCTGCATCCTGGGCACATAGGTCCAGATATTTGCCGCCGTTGGCGTGTCCTCCATGATCTGGATGAGCGCCTTGGTCCATGTGTCTCCGCCGCCCAGCCTGTCCCTTATGGTCACAGAGTCCACCGGCTGCCCGCTGACAAACTGAGCCCGGATCGCCTGATAGATCTGACGGTACCCCTCGTCCAGGAAGTCTTGGTCGGACACCTTGCTCAGCACCGGCCCCACCAGCTCAGGGGAGATCAGCAGGGAGCCAAGCACCGCCTCCTGGGTAGACAGCCGGTCCTGCACCTCCATGCTTACCATGTAGGTACCTCCTCCCGCTGGACCACCTGCACAGGCGGCGTCTGCGCCTGAGGCTGGGCCGGCACATCCTCCCACCGGCGCTTGCGCAGCCACCGGCAGGCGTATGGGATACCAATGCCCCGCTGCCACTCCTCGCTGGCCTTCTGCCGGGCCAGCGCCCGGGCCATCCGGTTGATGAGGGCGTCATCCGGCTGGAGCTTGTCCCACTCCTCCACGGCCCCCATCCGGTCCTCCCCTCTTGGGTAGTAGTCCCAGAAGGCCTCAAACCGTTCCGGCTTCCAGGCAGGGACCGACTTGGACCTCCGCTGCCGCTTTTTCCGCTGGAGCTTGTCCCCCTCTGGGGGACTATGGGGGGTTATTAAGTCTTTATTTGATATATCTTTATTTAATTGCGTCGGATTTTCCGACGACGGTTTTTCCAATGTTGGTTCAACCGTCGTCGGTTTTCCCGACAATGGTTCTTCTTCCACCATAGTCGGGTTTTCCGACAATGGCTCAGCCTGGTCCCGGATGTTGTAGATCACGCCGGTGAACTTGCCACCCTCGCCATGGGAGCGGGTGCGGGTCAGATAGCCCGCTTGTTCCATCTCTCCCAGGGCGGAGCGGATGGCATCCCGGCCGCAGCCGGCCACCGTGGCCAGCCCGGCCACGCTGTAGTCCCAGGTCTCCGGCAGGGACAGAATGATGGCAAACAGTCCTTTGGTTTTGAGGGACAGCCCGGTATCCCGCAGGATGCCGTTGGGCAACACAGTGTACCCAACACTGCGCTGGACACGGATCACATCAGCCATTTTTCATCCCCTCCCCTTGTAAAATCCGGCCATTTGTGGTATCATAATAATGGTTTTCATGCACGAAACCATTGTTTGGCCTCTCTGTCTGCGCCCACAGACAGGGGGGCCTCTCTTTTTGCCTGCTCCGCATCTCAGACCACCTTCTGCCCTGGCACATAGGTAAAGCGGCGGTATGTAGGCTCGGCCTTTGGCTGCACATGGACCCTGCATTTTGCCAGATGAGCCTCAACATCCCGCTCATCAAACCGGACAATATGCGGGCTGGGACGGAAATAGGGCAGATCTCCCGTCTGCATCAGCCGGTCCACTGTGCGGATGCTGCACCCCAGGCGCTTCGACACTTCCTGCTTGGTCAATAACGTCATGTCAATCTCTCCTTCCATCAATCCATTCTGGCGCACCGCAGCTCCAGCGCGGCCTCCACGATCTCCTGTAGGTCCTCCAGGATGGCATCGAACTCGGGCCGCTCCCCGTCATCGATGACGTTGTCCTCCGCGATCCGCAGCAGCCGCCGGTCGGCATGGGACTCTGCAAAAGCAAAGATCCGGTTGGTCAGCTTGGCGCTGGCCTCCAGCACGGACCTGGGCTGAATTTCCGGAACTATCCGGCTGTACATAGCGGTTTTCCCGCGCACGTGCCATGCAAGCAAATGCAGAGAATTGTACAGGATGGACATGATATCCACCACATCGTCCGGCGGAATCCGCTGGCCGGTCTCGTAGGCCCGCAGGCTCTCCACGCTGATGCCCAGTCGCTCCGCTGCCGCTTCCTGGGTCAACCCGGCAGACTTGCGGCAAATTTTGTAGATGTTCCGGCAATCGTCCGGCATGGTTATCTCCTCCTAGTTGGGTTAAAATGATCATGGGGATCAGCTGGCATCCCGCTCCTCCGGACTGTCCCGGCCATAGAGGGCGTCGATGGAACAGTTCAGCAGATCAGCCAGAGCGGGCAGCTTGTCCGCGCTGGGGTTGGCCTGCCCATTTGCCCACTTGGAAACTGCATTGCTGGATACATTCAATGCCGCCGCCACCTGAATTCCCTGGAGCCCCCTCGACTCCATGAGTTCTCTGATTTTCAACTTCCTCCCCCCTTCACTTTGGCCTTGTTCCAAACTGTTCGATATGGTATGATTTAGCTATAGGTTTATTGAGGTGATATGTATGCCAAACTATAGCTTTACGGAATCTGAAGCACTCCGGACCCCAAAACCTTACACGTCAAGTTTCGATATAAAATCCCTTCTGCGAGACCACAATATGGCCGACTACGCCCATGAGGTGATTTTACGCCGGATAAAAGAGTTTCAGGACGAACTGGATGATAACCATGAGGTTGCACTTCAGCTGGCATCCTTTGGTCAAAGCATCACACTGTCTGTCACTTCCATTGGCTACTCCAATCCCAGTACATTGGTCTTTTATGGATATGTAAATGGTCACCCGGCTACACTGATCCAGCACATGACACAGCTTAATTTTTTGCTCTTGTCCGTGCCGAAGCAGGATCCTGGTAAACCGCCGCGCCGTATCGGTTTTGAGCTGCCCACTGAAGATTGAGTTGGTCTATCGCAATCGCTACTGATACCAATTTTTGTACAAGATTTGCCATTTCCTCAGTTGGTGTTACCGAATGATTCAGCACTGCCATGGCGTGGCTCAAGCATTGATTTCCGATCTTTAACCAAAGATCATCTTGCAACATTTTCTTAGCCCCCTTCCTGCTTGCCGGTAAACCTGTGGTTTGCTACGGGTTAATCATAAATCTAATATTTCATGTTGTCAATATAGTAAACATTGTTTTTAATGTTTTTGGCACGATTACTAATTTCCTTTTATTAAGGAGTGATGCACCTTGGACACCCAAAAAATCGTTGAAAATATACAAAATATCTGTCGCGAAAAGGGCACAAACCCAACTACCGCTGGTAAGGAAAGTGGGGCCGGTAAGGATTTAGTTTCATCGCTCAAGAAGCGAGGCGTATTACCATCAATCGAAAAAATAATGTTATTGGCCGACTACCTTGGGGTAACAACCAGCGAACTGCTGGGTGAGACCCAGGGCATTTCACCCTCCGGCGTCCGCATCCCCGTCCTCGGCACCATTCCCGCCGGCATCCCCCTGGACGCCATAGAGGATATCCTGGACTGGGAGGAGATCCCAGCGGCCTGGACCACCGGAGACCGTCAGTATTTTGGCCTGCGGGTCAGAGGAGACAGTATGTACCCCCGCTATCTGGACGGGGATACCGTGATCCTGCAAAAAGAAACGACCTGCGAGAGCGGTGACGACTGCGCCGTTTTGGTCAACGGCGCCGAGGCCACCCTCAAGCAGGTCATGATAAAAGGGGACGGCAGCCTCGAGCTGCGCCCCGCCAATCCAGCTTATCCTCCGCGCACCTATTCTCCCGCCGAGATAGAGTCCATCCCGGTCCAGATCATCGGCGTGGTGGTGGAGCTGCGGCGGAAGATAAAATAAAGGAGTGTTTTATTTGTTTTGCTCTTACTGTGGTGAAAAGTTACCAGATACCGCTCTATTTTGTCATAAATGTGGTGCCAAAATTGGAAGTGCCCCTACTGTAGCAAATAAAGTAAAACTAATACTAGACAGAGCCAGCCAAGTCTATCTGGTAAACCCGCCGATTAAAGCTGTTGTAAATGGAACTATTTATGTATCTATTGAAAATGGACACACAGAAACTGTTGAATTAGATCCTGGTCCCTGTGTGGTTGAACTATCCGGAAGTTTTCGCAAGGCAAAACTTGAATTTGATCTCCAAAAAGATACCGTAATACAAATTGGATTTAACCGCATATCTGGAAAACTAACCGCAACAATTAAATAATTTGGTTAATAATCGAGGGTGAGAAATTATGAAGAGTAATTGGAAAAGTTTTATTTCCGGCTGTCTGGCAACTGCCATCGCTGTTGGCCTGATTGGGACCGCTGCGGCCACCGTCGGTCAGAAGACGCTGAAGGCCGATTATAACAACATTAAAGTGACCCTTGATGGCCAGCAGGTCAACCTAGTCGATGCAAACGGAAATGCTGTGGAGCCCTTTGCCGTCGATGGCACCACCTACCTCCCCATCCGGGCCGTAGCCTCCGCTCTGGGTCTGGATGTGTCCTGGGACGGCGCAACCAGTACTGCGGTGCTGACTTCCCCGAGCGAAGATCGGTCCGTATACATTACTCGCACTGGCTCAAAATATCATTATGATAACCACTGCAACGGTGGTACCTATTGGGAGGTTCCCCTCTCCACTGCAACTGGTATGGGCCTGGAGCCTTGCAGCAAATGTGTCGGGAATACTTCCGCATCTATCGATACGGACACCGATACTGCCGCCTATGCAGTTGTAAACGATAATATGCCTTTTTTTCAGAAAATGAACTGAACGGAGGTGTATTTGAGACCTACAGCTCTCTGGATAGTTTGGGCCGCTGCGGCGTAGCCTTCGCAAATGTCTGCAAGGAGACCATGCCCACCGAGCCCCGGGGCGAGATCGGCTCCGTCAAGCCAACGGGCTGGCACACGGTCCGCTATGATGATCTGATTGACGGGATGTATCTGTATAACCGCTGCCATCTGATCGGTTATCAACTCACCGGCGAGAACGCCAATGATCGCAATCTGATCACCGGCACCCGCTTTCTTAACATGGAGGGTATGCTGCCCTTTGAGAATATGGTAGCTGATTATGTGGAGGAAACCGGCAACCATGTTTTGTACCGGGTCACTCCGGATTTCCAGGGCAACGAACTGGTGGCCCGTGGCGTCCAAATGGAGGGTTACTCGGTCGAAGACAACGGCGCCGGGATCTGCTTCAACGTCTACGCCTACAACATCCAGCCGGGCATTGAAATTGACTATCTGACCGGAGATAGTCGGCGGGTAGGCTGAATACAAAAAGAGCCGGGGCTTACGCCCCGGCCTCTTAAAACTTGTTGAATCGAACGTTTGTATCACTTTATCTTTACGAAAGGAGGAAGTCATGCCAAAACGCAACCTTCCCGAATTTTATTATGACGAAAAGCGGCAACAGTATCGAAAGCGGATCACGCTCCCCGACGGGCGCAAAAAGGACATCTATGCCAAGGATAAAGCCACGCTCCGCAGGAAGGTAGCAGAGCTGCGCCGGGACATTGAGGAGTATGGCTATGACGCCGAAAACCCCACCCTGGCCGAGTACGCCATCCAGTGGTGCGCCAGGCGGCTCCCGGGCCTGTCTGAGGCCAGGAAAAGCGACTACAGGAATGCCATTAACAACCACATCCTCCCCGGCCTGGATGGCAACAAGCGGCTGCGGGAGATCTCTACAGCGGACATAGATCTCTTTATGGCCAGCAAAGCAGATATCAGCAGCTCTCTGCACGGAAAGATTACCAGCGCCCTCAAGCAGATGTTTGCGGCCGCTGTCCGGGACGGGAAGCTGCGCACCTCTCCAGCCGATCATGTCCGTGCAGGAGGGAAGAGGGCAACAGAAAAAGTGCCGCTCTCAGAGGGGCAACAGGCAGCCCTTATTAAGGCCGTAGACGGCACAGTAGCCCTCCCATTTGTTATGCTGGGATTGTATGCCGGGCTGCGAAAAGAGGAGATACTGGGCCTCCAGTGGGACTGCGTGGCCCTGTCAGGGCCTGCGCCTTATCTTTCCGTGGAGCGCACCTGTACCCATGTGTCAAACAGTGCCGTTGTTACCTCTACGCTCAAAACAAAGGCGGCCAAACGGAAGATCCCGCTGCCACCGCCGCTGCTCTACTGCCTCCGGTCATGGCGCATACAGAACCCCTACGACTATGTGGTACCGAATTCAAAGGGTGGTCCTCGCAGCCGCCAGTCCTTCCGCCGCCTGTGGGAGATCGTGGAGAACCGTACCGCCGGAACCAACTACCGCTGGGATCGGGAGAAAGGCCACAATATGCCGGTGCAGCGGACACTGGGGGAGAAGGTCACCAACCATGCCATAGTCTGTACCCTCGACTTCCACTGCACCCCACACCAGCTCCGGCACACCTATATCACTAACCTGTGCGCCTCCGGTCTGGACATCAAAAAGATACAGTATCTGGCCGGTCATGCCAACGTACAGATGACCCTCAACATTTATGCCCATGTTGTGGATAATCGTCCGGAAGATCTCTTTGACGATGTCTGTATGGCGTTCGGCACCCAAAACGTACCCCCGATCAGCACCCCCTAAAGCAAAAATACCCCCTTAAATTACCCCCAAAAATCTGGCGGCCTGTGCGTATCATGGCACAGTATGTGCAAACACAAAAAAGCCTTGAACCATTGCGATTCAAGGCTTTTTTGCTTGTTTACTTGGTGACCCGTCGGGGATTCGAACCCCGGACCCACTGCTTAAAAGGCAGTTGCTCTGCCGACTGAGCTAACGAGTCATATGGCTGGGATGGCTGGGCTCGAACCAGCGAATGCGGGAGTCAAAGTCCCGTGCCTTACCACTTGGCTACACCCCAACATGGCTGGTCAATAGCAAAGGGGCCGGAGCGGACGCTCCGGCCCTTCCGCCATGCGTTTATGGGGTGGGTGACGGGACTCGAACCCGCGACACTCGGAACCACAATCCGATGCTCTACCAACTGAACTACACCCACCATATGGAAAAACCGAACGGGAAAATGGCACGCCTGAAGGGACTCGAACCCCTGACCCACTGCTTAGAAGGCAGTTGCTCTATCCACCTGAGCTACAGGCGCGTATGGAGCGGGTGATGGGAATCGAACCCACGCGACCAGCTTGGAAGGCTGGGATTCTACCATTGAACTACACCCGCATGGGCGCTGACTGTTGTTAAGTACGTCAGCCAGAATATAGTAGCATACCATTTGCTATTTGTCAACGCTTTTTTACACAGTCCAGAAAAATTTTTCTCCAACTTGCAAAACAGGCCTTCCTTGGTTATGATGAGAGAGCAGGCTATCTGGCAGAGGAGGAAATCCCGGTATGAAAATCAGTTATCAGATGGTACGCCAATCGGAAGAGATCCGCACCTATATCACACAGGCTGACCATTCGCTGTCGGCACTGGGTTTTACAGAACACAGCTTTGCCCATGTGACACGCTGCGCTGAGGTCGCTGCTGACATTCTGGTCCAGCTTGGTTATGATGCTCATCAGCAGGAACTGGCCCGCATTGCTGGTTTTATGCACGACATCGGCAACGTGGTCAACCGCCACGATCACGCCCAAACCGGCGCGGTTATGGCCTTTCGCATTTTGGACAAGATGGGAATGGAACCGGCAGATGTAGCCGCTGTCATCACCGCCATCGGCCATCACGACGACTCTACCGCCTTCCCGGTCAATCCTGTGGCCGCCGCCCTGATCCTTGCTGACAAGACGGACGTGCGCCGCAGCCGGGTCCGCAACAAGGAGCACCAGAGTTTTGACATCCACGATCGGGTCAACTACGCCGCCGAGCGTTCCGATCTTTCGCTGGACAAGGATGCCGGTACCATTACCCTGACTCTGACCATCAATACAGAGTTCTGTGCCGTTATGGACTACTTCGAGATCTTTTTAGAGCGGATGCTCCTGTGCCGCCGGGCGGCCGAGCACCTGCGTCTCCAGTTCAAGCTGGTCATCAACGGTCTGGCTCTTCTGTAAGAGAAGGCCCGGTTCGGCGTTTGCCGAACCGGGCTTTTTTATTCTTTCACCCAATCACATGAGACGCACAGTGTAGTAGACCGCCAAGATCAGCAGCCAGGCTACCAATACACCGTACAGCAGTGCCAGGGCCCCCAGCACACACGCCGCGATTACCACCACGGCAACCAGGGCACAGGTCACATAGAGCATGGCGTAGTTCGCGTTCTTGGGCAGGATTTCCTTGCTCTTGCCTTTGATGTTCCACACGCCCTTATGGGCCTGGAGCATCCGGAAGCACACGGCGGCAACCACAACGATCACGGCCAGTACAGCCAGATAGCCATATCCCACCAGAGGACTGCTGGCAGCCTGAGCAGCAACTTTAACGCCCAGCAGACCCCAAGCACCGAGTACCGCAGCAAAGAAAAATTCCCGCTGGTAGAGATAGTAAATCAGCGCCAGCACGGCTACCGCAGGCACCGCGATGTACAGGAAATTGATGCCCTTGTCATAGAAGTAATGAATGACCACCGCACACACGGCCAGCACCAGAGAAATCCCGGTCAGGACCCCCGGCAGACAAAGAGAACGGCCTGCACGCCAGAATACCAGGGTCCAAATCAGCAAAACCACGAAGCAGATCGGCAGTACAATGGACAATACATTGAACATTCCCTGAAGGGCTACCGCAATATAGACCTGTTCAGTGGTAAAGTTTACATATACCTTGTTCAGCAGAAGGAGCAGAGCCTCCAGCACCACAGCGCCCAGAATCCACCAGAGGACCTTAGTCAGAACGATGTCTTCTTCCCGTGCGCGCTGGGCTTTCTGTTGTTCTTTCTTATTCATGTATCCATCTCCTGTGACAAAGTGTTCGGCAGATATGGCGAACAACCCTGAATCATCAATCCCATATAGTTTATCAGAATCTGCCGCATATTGCAAGTCAAGAATCCCTTTTCTCTTTTCAATCGTGAAAAACTATGCTAGAATAAGGTCTGCAAAAAAGTCCGAAACCGCGGCGCCATCGGTCTTTGGCGGAGCCGCACCATGCAGAATGGAGTCAATCATGAAGCGTTTTCTTCCTTTCCTTTGCTGCCTGCTTTTCCTGGCTGGCTGCACCGCCCCCTCTGCCGATGCGGAACCTGCACAGGTCCAGTTCTTTTCCATGGACACCGTCATGTCCATCCGTGTATATAACGAAGGCGGCGAAGATGCCATCCAGGCCGCCCGGCAGGAGGTCGAACGTCTGGACAAGCTGCTTTCCCGCACCAATCCGGACAGCCAGATCTCTCTTCTCAACAGCCATGCCGGAGACGGTACCCTGATCTCTTTGGATGCCGAGGTGGCAGATCTGCTGTCCTTTGCCAAATCAGTTTCTCAGCTGCTGCCCGGCTGCTTTGATATCACCATCGCGCCTGTGATGGACGCCTGGGGCTTTACCAAGGAGGAGCGCCACGTTCCTTCAGCTGAGGCTCTGGCCGACGCTATGTCTCTGGTGAACAGCGAAGCCCTCATTGTGGATGAGGCCTCCTCCTCTGCCCGACTTGAGCAGGCAGGTATGGAAGTAGACCTGGGCGCAGTGGCCAAAGGCTTTGCCGCCGGCCGGGCGGACGCCGTACTGCGAGAGTATGGCGTTACTTCTGCTCTGCTGGATCTGGGCGGCAACGTCACCGCCATCGGCAGTAAGCTGGATGGTTCCGCCTGGCAGGTGGCGGTCAAAGACCCGCAAAACACCTCGGAGGCTCTGTGCGTCCTCTCTCTGAAAGATCAAACCGCCTCCACCTCCGGCGGGTATGAGCGCTATTTTGAGGAAAACGGTCAGACCTATCACCATATCATCGATCCCAAAACCGGCTATCCCGCCGACAGCGGTCTTTTGTCCGTGACGGTGATTTCCTCCGACCATATGCTGGCCGACGCTCTCTCCACCACCCTGTTTGTAGCCGGTCCGGAGGAGGCGCTGGACTTCTGGCGCAGCAGGGATGATTTTGAGCTGGTGCTGTGTACGCAGGACAACAGGGTAATCGTCACCGAAGGTCTGGAGGCGGGCTACCGCCCCGCCGGTGAGGATCGGGGGTATACCTATGAGATCGCCCGCCGCTGATCGCCGCCGTCCCACCCTGTGGGACGGTCTGGTCGTACTGGCTGTAGTGGCTTTCGCGGTACTTCTGGTATTCCTGCTGCGCCCTGCAGAGGGCAGCGCCGTCACCGCCGTCATCACCCTGGATGGCGAGACAGTGGCCCAGTATCGCCTGGATCAGCTGTCCCAGCCGGTTACGCTGGATGTGGAAGGGGCAGCCTACCCCCTCACCATCCGGGCGGAACAGGGGCGCATCTGTATTGAACACAGCGACTGTCCCAGTCAGGACTGTGTGCGTACCGGCTGGATCAGCCGCCCGGGGCAGCAGATCATCTGTCTGCCCAACCGGCTGGTCATCTCTCTGTCCGGTACGGAGCCTGAACCCTTTGACGCGGTAACAGGCTGAAAAGTTCCCCACCTGCGTTTCTTTTTTCCTGGAAGGAGGTTCGCCTGTGTCTGTTTCCCTCCGACGGCTTACCCGCTCGGCAGTCCTCACGGCCCTGGCCCTGGCTCTCTCCGTGGCGGAGGGCCTGGTCCCACTGACCATTCTTTTCCCCCTTCCCGGCCTGCGGCTTGGCCTGGCCAATCTGGTCACCGTGTACGCCCTGTGCCGTCTGTCCGGCCGGGAGGCTCTGCTGATTCTCATCGCCCGCTGTCTGCTGGGTTCCCTGCTGGGAGGCAACCTGATGGCATTGGCCTTCTCCCTCACCGGTGGCCTGCTGGCCCTTGGTGTCATGGCCCTGCTGCTGCGGCTGCCCGGCCTGTCCCTGTTCGGCGTGTCCATTGCCGGCGCTGCCGCTCACAATACCGGACAGATCCTGGCTGCTATGGTCGTGTTGGGCACTCCCGCTCCTCTGGTTTATCTGCCCCCCCTGCTGCTGTGCTCTCTGGTCACCGGAGCGGTCACCGGCGGAGTCTCCATTCTGCTGGTCCACCGGGTCCCCTTCCCCGGAAAGGTATGAATGGGAGTTGTCACACCTGAAAAAAGGTGGTAAAATGAGAGCCCAATCTCATTTTACCACCTTTTTATTTGTCAGGAGGGATTGCTATGACCGACCGGGAACTGGTGGATCTGGCCTTTACCATGCTGGAACGCTCCTATGTCCCCTACTCTCATTTTCCTGTGGGCGCCGCCCTGCTGTGCGCCGACGGGACGGTATTCACCGGCTGTAATGTGGAAAACGCTGCCTACGGCTCCACCATCTGCGCCGAGCGCACCGCTCTGGTCAAGGCGGTGAGCGAGGGCCACCGGGATGACTTTGTCCGGTTGGCTGTGGTGGGCAACTCCGCCGACTACTGCTGGCCCTGCGGTGCCTGCCGTCAGATGCTCTACGAATTTGCTCCCGACCTGACGGTTCTGGTGGGCCGCTCCGACCGGGACTTCGTTCGCCTGCCCCTCCATGAGCTGCTCCCCCACGGCTTCGGGCCCAAGTCTCTGGCGTGATGGGAAACCAGGTTTACGTCGTCTCCTGCACCGATTACGCCACAGCGGAGACTGCACTGCGGAAAACGGTGGAGCGGATGGGCGGAATTTCCCGGTTTGTCCAGCCGGGTGAGCGCATCCTGCTGAAGGCCAATCTGCTCCGCCCCGTCCCGCCGGAGGCGGCGGTTTGTACCCACCCGGCGGTGATCGGCGCTATTGCCAAGCTGATCCGGGAGGCCGGGGGCACTGCCGTCATCGCCGACAGTCCCGGCGGCGCGCTTCAAAAGGAATCGGTACTCCGCAATCTGTACGAAAAGACCGGCGCGGCCCAGGCCGCTCAGGAGTCCGGGGGCGAGGTCTGCATGGACCCCTCCGCCTGTTTAGTAGAGCTGCCGGAGGGAAAGGTGCTCCGGCAGGCCGAAATCATCTCCCCCGCTCTGGACTGTGACGGCATCTTTGATCTGTGCAAAATGAAGACCCATGTCTTTATGGGCATGACCGGCGCGGTCAAAAACAGCTTCGGTCTCATCCCCGGCCTGACCAAGGTGGGGTTCCATGGCTCTCACCCGGATCAGGCCCAGTTTGCCCAGGTGCTGTTGGATCTCATTGGCTTTATGAAGCCCCGCCTCAGCGTCATGGACGCCGTTCTGGCCATGGAGGGGGAAGGTCCCGGCTCCTCCGGTACGCCCAGACAGGTAGGCCTGCTTCTGCTCTCAGATAATCCTCTGGCTCTGGATGTGATCGCCGGGGAGATCATGGGGCTGCCCCGAAACAGCAACCCCGTTTTGCTGGCAGCGGAGGCCCGGGGGCTGTCTCCCACCCGTTGGGAGGATGTGGAGCTGATCGGCGCCCGTCTGGATGACTTGCGCATCCCGGACTATAAATTTCCTGCCAACGTGCGGAGCAATCTGATGGAGTTTCTGGGGCCCCTCACCGGCGCCGCCGGGCGGCTGTGTAAGAGCCTGCTGTCCCAGACCCCCAGGGTACAGTCCAAGGTGTGCGTGGGGTGCGCCATCTGCAAAAACGCCTGTCCCGGCAAAGCCATCACCATGACCGGCCCCGACGGCACAGCCAAGATCCACCCCCGCTCCTGTATCCGCTGCTACTGCTGTCATGAGTTGTGCCCCCACAAGGCGGTAAAGCTGAAACGCAGCTGGCTGGGCAAGCTCTTAGGCAGCTAAATGGCGGCATTTAAATTTTTTGAATATTGCACACAAAACAGGATATGCTAACAGCGGTATCTCAATTTGGAGGAGGCAGCATATCCTATGTTCCTGGACAAGATCGCCCTGGTCCTTGCCATTATCGGCGGACTCAACTGGGGCAGCATCGGCATTTTTCAGTTTGACCTGGTAGGCTTTCTCTTCGGAGGACAGTCCAGCACCTTCAGCCGCGTGATCTTTACCCTGGTTGGTCTGGCGGCTATCTGGTGTATTTCTCTGCTCTTCCGGGACCTGCGGGACAAAGATCACACCTAAGCGCCATTTTAAAACGGGCCTTCCGCAACATGATGTTGCGGAAGGCCCGTTTCCTGTTAGTTTTGCTCCAGCAGGTCCAGAGCCGCCTCCAGCTGGGCATCTCCCTCATCGGTGAGATAGACCTCCCGATCCAGAGTCAAACCGGTCCCGATCAGCGACGTACCGTTGCCGGTAAAATAGGCCCCGGTAGAGATAGCCATAGCGCCGCCGTGGGACAGGGCGAAGGTCTGCTGAGAATATCCCTTCCCGCTGGTGGGTTCGCCCACAATGACCGCCACTCCCTGCTCCTGGAGTTCGGCAGCAAAGAACTCAGCGGCAGAGTAGGTATTGGCATTGACCAGCACTGCCATGGGCAGATCCACACAGGCGGCATCCGACTGGGTAACCTCCTCATTGCCTGCCCGGTCCCTGCTGATGAAGATGGGTCCCTCGGGCAGCAGGAAGTCCAGCATTTCGGTCAGCTCACTGAGGTAACCGCCTCCGTTGTTGCGCATATCAAATACCAGCGCCTCGGCGCCCTCTTCCTGGAGACGGGTCACCTCTTCCTTCAATCGGTCAGCGCTGTGGTCATAGAAATTGGCCAGGGCCACATAGCCCACATTGCCCTCCAGCATCTTGGCTGTGACCGGATCGCTGTCCAGGCTGGCCCGGGTCACCTCCACCGTACGGGTCTCCCCGTCCGTTCCCAGGACCTCCAGGGTAACAGTTGTCCCCTCCTCGCCCTGGATACGCTCAGCACCCTCATAGCGGGCCTCGCCGGCCAGTGAGAAGCCGTCCACCGCGGTAACCACTTCACCGCTCTGGAGGCCGGCAGCCTCCGCAGGACCGCCTTCTGTTACCTCTACAATGGTCAGGCCATCTTCCGACTCATAGTTCACTGTAACACCGATGCCCACATACTGGTTGGTGCGGCGCTGGTTCTGTGCCTCATACTCCTCCTCTGTGAGGTAGTAGCTCCACCGGTCTCCCAGACCGTCCACCATACCGCTCAGGGCAGAATCCACCACCTGCGTCTCATCGTACTCTCCCACAAACCGGCTGTTGACCAAGTAGAGGCCCTCCAACAGGGACAGACCCTCCTTGCCAAAGATCCCATAGAAAACAGCCAGCAGCACCCCTGCCGTCAGGAGCATGGTGACCGGCAGCAGGATGATCAGATGGAGGGCGGAGAAGCGTTTGGTTCGCATACTGTATCATTTCCTTTCTGAACGTAATAAGCAAAGAAGGGCGGAGGGGTTGCCCCCTCCGCCCTCATGTACCATTCAATTTTACCACGGGGGAGTCAAATTCAGCGACGGGAATTTGCTCTCCGGATCCACCCGCGTATAGTTGTCCCGCACCTCAAAGTGGAGATGGTTGCCGGTAGAACTGCCGGTGGTACCCACATAGCCGATCACCTGCCCCTGGGTTACCATCTGGCTCTCGCTCACCGCACGGGAACTCATATGGGCATACAGGGTAGAGTTACCGTTGCCGTGGTCGATGACCACATAGTTGCCGTAGGAGTAGTGATAGGCGGAGGTGACCACCTGCCCGCTCTTGGCAGCCAGAATAGGCGTTCCACCCGACGCGGGGATATCAATGCCGGTGTGACTGTGGGCCACACCGGTGATGGGGTGGATGCGGTAACCAAACAGAGAGCTGAGACGGTAATATCCGGGCAGGGGCCACAGATAACCAGTCTCCGAGGAAATCACGATATTGTTCTGCTTCCGCTCCTCCTCCAGCTGCTTCTGCTTCTGGGCGATCTCTGCCTGGATCTCAGAAGCTGCGGCGCTCTCCGCATCCAGTTGGCGGTTAACCTCGGCTGTATCCGCGTTGATCTGATCCACAAGGGCCTGAGCCTCAGCCACCTTGGCCTGCTGTTCGGCCTTCTTGGCCTCCTGCTGTTCCTTGGCTGCCTGCTCCTCTGCCCGTGCACTCTCCAGCTCGCCCTGGACCCGCTCCAACTCCTCTCGGGTAGCAATCAGCTGGTCCATGACCTCATTGTCGTATGCCATGACCGCATCCACATCGGCAATGCGGTCCAGCAGGTCGGAGAAACTCTCGGCATTGAAGAGGATAGACCAGTAGGACACCGTCCCCTGTTCCTCCATCATCCGCACCCGCTGGCAGAACAGGTCGTACTGCTCCGCTTCCCGAGCCTCCGCCTCCTTACGCTCCTCTTCCTTCTGGGCGATCTCTCCGTCATAGTAGGAGATCTGGGCGTCAATGTTGGCAATCTCAGCGTTGATGGCATTGAGCTGCTCGGTCAGCAGCTGTCGCTTTTCCTGGGCAGCAGCCTGATCGGCCTCAAGATCAGCCAGCTGATCTTTCAGGGCATCCTGTTTGGCCTGACTCTCCTCCTGCTCCTTTTTCAGAGCATCGATCTCACTCTGTGTCACAGCTCCTGCGCTGCTGATAATCATGCTGACCATGGGCAGCAGCATCAGCAGCGCCAATACCGCTGCCAGGACGCCAACTACCACGCGCCGGGGTTCTACCTTCTTTGTGGAGTTTTTCTGATTGGTTTTCTTTCCGCTTTTTGCCACAATTTTTCTCCTTATCTGTCTGTGCCGTAGGTCTGTCGCTTACCAATTATAGGCCCGAATAAAGGAATTGGACAAGCCGGGGAAGCAGCCCTCCGGGTCCACTCGCCGACCGCCAACCCGCACCTCCAGATGCAGGTGATTGCCTTTGGAATTGCCCGTATTGCCCACATAGCCGATGGTCTGGCCCTGGTTTACCAACTGTCCTTCGCTCACCGCCCGGGAACTCATATGAGCATACAGGCTGGTGGTGCCGTCTCCAT
This sequence comes from Flavonifractor sp. An91, assembly GCF_002159225.1. Classification (NCBI taxonomy): domain Bacteria; kingdom Bacillati; phylum Bacillota; class Clostridia; order Eubacteriales; family Oscillospiraceae; genus Flavonifractor; species Flavonifractor sp. An91. The sequence continues at coordinate 17,329 of NZ_NFHA01000004.1, forward strand.
GGTCGATGACCACAAAGTTACCGTAGGACCAGTTGGCGCCGGAGCCATACTCCGACATGATGACCTGCCCGCCCTTGGTGGCATAGATGGGGGTGCCTCCTGCCGCCGACACATCAATGCCGGTATGGCTGTGGGCCTGGCCGCTGATGGGATGAATGCGATAGCCAAAGGCAGAGGTGAGGGTCAGACAGCTGCTGGGCAGGGGCCACTGGTATCCCGAACCGGTGGGCGGCAGGGTCACATTCTGCTGTTTCCGTTCCTCCTCCAGCTGTTTCTGCTTTCGGGTGATCTCAGCCTGAATGCTGGCAGCGGCGGCATCCTCTGCCTCCAGCTGCCGGTTGACCTCGGCGGCATCCGCGTTGATCTGATCCAGCAGCTTCTGGGCTTCTGCCACCTTGGCCTGCTGCTCCGCCTTTTTCGCTTCCTGCTGGTCACGGGCCTCCTGCTCCTCGGCTCGGGCACTCTCCAGTTCTCCCTGGACCCGCTCCAGCTCCTGCCGGGTGGCGACAAGCTGGTCCATAATCTGGTTGTCATAGGCCATCACCGCGTCCACGTCGGCGATGCGATCCAGCAGATCAGAAAAGCTGTCGGCGTTGAAGAGGATGGACCAGTAGGACACCGTTCCCTGTTCCTCCATCATCCGTACCCGCTGGCAGAACAGGTCGTACTGCTCCGCCTCCCGAGCCTTCGCTTCTTTCCGCTCCACTTCTTTCTGGGCGATCTCTCCGTCATAGTAGGAGATCTGGGCATCGATGTTGGCAATCTCAGCGTTGATGGCGTCTAACTGCTGGGTCAGAATCTGCCGCTTCTGCTGCGCGGCGGCCTGGTCCTCTTTGATATCGGACAGCTGGTCCTTCAGCGCCGCTTGCTTGGCCTGACTCTCCTGCTGTTCCTTTTTCAGCGCGTCGATCTCGCTCTGAGTCACCGCTCCCGCCTGGGTGGCAGCCGATGTACATAATGCCAGAACCAGCACCCCGCACAAAAGCCGGAGTCTGGGATGTTTCCGTCTCATAAGGTCTCCTTATTCCGGATGACGCAGGTGGATCACACCTGCAGGAACTTACGGATGGCCAACATGGAGCCCACCACACCGATGAGCAGACCGGTAATCAGGAAGGCCCCAAACACCCACAGGGCCATGGGCTGGAACGGCAGCACCTTGATGAGATCAATGGTGTCCGTACCGCCGATGGCACGGCTGACCAGGGTATATACCCCCCACTGGAGGAAGAAGCCAACCACCGCGCCGGTGACGCCCAGGATCATGCCTTCAAAGACAAAGGGCCAGCGCACAAAGGCATTGGTGGCACCGCACATCTTCATGATGGCGATCTCCTCCCGCCGGTTAAAGGTGGCCAGCTTGATGGTATTGGAGATGATAAACAGGCTCACCAGCAGCAGAATAGCCACCAGGATCAGGGCCACACCGCCGGCAATATTGCGGATGACCGTAAAGCCCTCGGCGATCTCAGGGGCAGACTTGGTGGAGGCCACGCCCGCCACCTGCTTTACCGCCGTCTCGGTCTCGGCCAGCTTGCTGATATCTTCCAGATAGATATGGAACCGGTCCCGGTATACGCTGGAGGGCAGGCCCTCAAAGAGGGGATTGCCCTCATAGTCAGCCTCAAATTCCTCCTGGGCCTCTTCCTTGGTGACAAACTCAGCCCGCGCCACATTGGGCACAGCCTCAATATCATCCTGAAGGGCACGGGCCTCCTCCTGAGAAAGGGTCTCATCGATGTACGCAGTAAACTGGTTCTCCTGCTCCAGATCGGAAAAGTTGTGCTGGGCGTTTACCGCCACCAAAGAGAAGGAACCCATGATAAGCAGACAGCACACAATCATGCACACTGCCGCAAAGGACATAAATCCGTGGGTAAAAATACTGTGAAAGCCCTCGGAAAACAGATAGCCAAAATTATATCGTTGTCTCATTGTTGTAATACCCGCCTGTCTCGTCGCTGATGATCCTGCCGTTTTCGATGGCCACCACTCGCTTGGAGAAGCGGTTGACCAGTTCCCGTTCGTGAGTGACCACCAGCACGGTGGTACCCAGCTCGTTAATGCGCTCCAGCAGCATCATGATCTCCAGAGAGCGCATGGGGTCCAGGTTGCCGGTGGGCTCGTCGGCGATGATCATCTGGGGATTGTTCACCAGAGCCCGGGCGATGGCCACACGCTGCTGCTCACCGCCGGAGAGCTGGTCGGGGCGCTGATCCCCCTTCTCCAGCAGACCCACCAGATCCAGCACATAGGCCACCCGCTTGCGGATTTCCCGGGAAGAGGCTCCCACCGCCTGCATGGCAAAGACCAGATTTTCCTTCACGGTTTTCTTGTCGATCAGGCGGAAGTCCTGGAAAATAACCCCCAGCGTGCGCCGCATATAGGGCACCTGCCGAGGCGTAATGTTGTTCAGGTTATAGCCGTTGACCATGAGTCGCCCGCCGGTGGGGGCGATCTCAGCGGTGATCAGCTTCAGAATGGTGGATTTACCGGAGCCGGAGGGACCCACCAGAAAGACGAATTCTCCGTCGTCAATGCGCAGATTGACCCCTTTCAGGGCCTTGGTCCCGTTGTCATAGGACTTTTGAATATCGATCAGACGTATCACGCTGTGTACCTCATTTACAGGATTTGGGGCAAACTCACGTGCCGCAGAAGACGCCGGTCCCGGCGTCCTCTGCGGCTGATATAGTTTCTATTAGTTGTCGATACCGCGGGAAATCAGATACTTCTTAACCATCAGAGCCACCTTGAAGGTGATGGCATCGTCAAACTCCCGCAGGTCCAGGCCGGTGAGCTTCTTGATCTTCTCCAGCCGGTATACCAGGGTATTCCGGTGAACGAAGAGCTTCCGGGCAGTCTCAGACACGTTCAGGTTGTTCTCAAAGAACTTGTTGATGGTGAACAGGGTCTCCTGATCCAGTGCGTCGATGGGATTCTTCTTAAAGACCTCCTGAAGGAACATCTCACACAGAGTGGTGGGCAGCTGGTAAATCAACCGGCCAATGCCCAGGTTCTCATAGTTGATGATGCTCTTCTCGGTGTCGAACACCCGGCCCACGTCAATGGCAATGCCAGCCTCCTTGTAGGCCCGGGCCAGTTCCCGAATATGGCCCACGATAGTACCGATGCCGATGACCACCCGGATATGGAGCTCCTCGTTGATCTTGTCCTCGATCTGCTTGGCGATCTTGTGCAGATCCCGGGTCTCAGCCCCATCATTGAGCTGCTTGATGAGGGCCACGTCGGTCTCGCTGATGGAGAGCACGAAATCCACCTGCTTGTCGGGGAACAGGGCGTGGACCACGTCAATGAGGGCCGGATCGGTGGTCTCCACCTGACGGATCAGGAAGACCGCCCGGGGCGCCTCGGAGACAAAGTGCAGCTCCTTGGCCCGAACATAGATATCCCCCAAAAGGATATTGTCAGAAATAATGTTCTTGACAAAGGTAGCCTTGTCGTGCTTCTCCTCATAATAGGTCTTGGCGCCGTTAAGGGCCACCGTAGCCATGGAGCAAACCATAGTAGCCTCGGCATCCTCACCCTTGACAAAGACCGCATAGTCAAACTGGGAACCCCAGCCGGCCAGTGCCTTAAAGGTACGGCCCTCAAAGCGGACGGTGTCTCCCTCGCCCCGGTTTACCGCCTCAACTGCACCAGGCCAGTGTTCCCCAATACAGCTGAGTTCGTTGCAGGCCACAACCGTTCCCTCAGAATCGATCACGCCAATGGCCCGTTCGGTGCTGTCTTTCATCTGTAAGACAACGCTTTGGAAAATTCTGCTGGACATGGTTGTATGCCTCCTTATATTAATCCCCACTTTGGGATACTCTGTCTATTACACGCAACACACACGGGCTGAGTGCCCTATTTCCTCTTCAGACAGTTCTTGACGCAACTGTTCATTCAACAGTCACTATTATACCGGTTCTTTTTGCTCTTTTCAATAGCTTTTTCAAAGTTTTTTGGTGATATTGACTAAAAGACGCAAAAAATTGCCAACTCTGGGGAGAACCTCCGCTCATACTCCCGCTGCCAGACGCAATGCCGCCATCTCTTCCTCGGTCAGAGGTCGCCATTCTCCCCGCTTCAATGCAGGGTCCAGTTTCAGCGGGCCCATGGTGAGGCGTTTGAGGTAGCGCACCGGCTTGCCCCGGCTGGCCAGCATCCGCTTGATCTGGTGATATTTTCCTTCCCGCAGAGTGACGATGGCAGTATCAGGCTGCCCCAGCACCTCCAGGCCGGCAGGCATACACACCAGCCCGTCTCCCAAGGTCATCCCGGTGGAAAAAGCCTCTACATCCGTCTCATCCAACTGCCCTTCCACCTGGACAAAATAGGTCTTATCCACATGGCGTCGGGGCGCCAGCAGCCGGTGGGCAAGCACACCGTCATTGGTAAGCAGCAGCAGGCCCTCGGTATCCTTGTCCAGCCGTCCTGCCGGAAACAGCCCCACCCGTTTTAGGTGGTCGGGCAGCAGTTCCAGCACCGTGGGCTGTTTGGGGTCCTCGGTGGCGGACACCAATCCAGCCGGCTTATGGAGCACGAGATAGACCATGCGCTCCCCGGAAACAGAAACACCGTCCACCGCAAATTCGGCGGCAGGATCCCATTTTTCCTCCGGAGAATGAACCGGGACACCATTTACCGTTACTCGACCAGCCCGCACCAGTTCCCGGACTTCCTTCCGGGACCACCGGCCCGTATTGGCCAAAATTTTATCCAGACGTTCCAATGACGTACCTCCTCATCAGCTTTCCCCTTTTCCGTCATAACCGGCACCATAGGCACATACTCTTTGAGTATCAGCACTTTGGGAAAGGGGCGTTGCGCTGTGTTTATTATTACCGCCAGGGTCCGTAAAGGGCCTATACTGGCTGTGGCCGCCGCTGCTGTGGTAGTCTGCGGGGTCCTGCTGACTGCGGCAGGTTTGGGCGGCCGGGATACGGCGGTCTCCGGCGTGGTCAGTCCCACCGGCGTCAAATCCAATGAGGATCGGATCGCATATCTGGAGAGCTATGGGTGGCAGGTCTCCCAAGAGCCCTCTGCTGTAGAGGAACTACTCATTCCGGAGTCCTTCGATGACAGCTACACCCAATACCTGGAGCTCCAATCCTCCCAGGGCTTCGATCTGACCGAATATTGCGGCAAGCGGGTTAAACGGTATACCTATGAAATCAGCAATTACCCTACGGGGGAAACCGGCATCCAGGCCGGACTGCTGATTTACAAGAATACCGTCATCGGCGGAGATGTACTCTCCCCCCAGCTGGGCGGGTTTATCCATGGGCTGGAGATGCCAGGCTAGATGAGGCAGCAGCTTAAAACCATCGGCACCCTACAAAAAATGGCCGCTTTCGCGGCCATTTTTCATAGGCACATAGAGATGAAGCAAGCCACCCGCTGCTTACTCTCTTCCGCTGTCACTCACCCTGTTGTTGCTCCCGAATCAGATGCACGTTCAAATGGTTGTAGGGAATTTCAATGCCTTGGGCGTCAAAGGCAGCTTTGACCTGTTCCAGCAGATCGTAGTACAGATCCCAATAATCTGCGGTAGCGCACCATACCCGGACACTGTACTCGATGCTGCTGTCCAGATAGGCCGACACCCGGACAAAGGGTTCCGGGGTAAATAGAGCCTTAGGATGGGCGCCGATGACTCCCTTGATGGCGGCAATCACCTTTTCTGGCGCATCGTCATAGGAGGTGGTAAACTTCAAGTCCACCCTCCGCTGCTCCGCCGTGGTATAGTTGATGATCTTTTCAGCGGAGATCTGGCCGTTGGGTACCGAAATCACCTTGTTGTCGATGGTACTCAGCTTGGTATAGGCCAGGCCCACTTCCTTTACCGTACCGCTGACGCCGCCGGCCTCCACATAGTCCCCCGCTTTGAAGGGCTTGGACACCAGCACCTGAATGCCTCCCGCTAAATTGGACAAGGTCCCCTGAATGGCTAGGGATACGGCCAAACCGATCACGCCCAACACCGCCACCAGGCTGGTCATAGGCACGCCGATGTAGTCCAGCACGATGCACACGGTAATGAGCCACAGAATGACCCGCAGAGCGGCATGAATAAAGGTATGGAGGCTCTTCTCCATCTCCAGACGGAGGAAGGCCCGGTCGGTCAGACGGAGGATGACTTTCATGACCACCATGCAGCCCACAAAGAGCAGAATGATGGTAATGATCTTCTGCAGATTCAGGTCATTGAAAAAGCCGGTTACAGTCTGAATCGTCTCTTCGGCTTCTTCGGGAGAAATATTTGTGATATTGGTTAGCATGACATACTTCCTTTCTGCGGCTATTCTATCATAGCTTTTCCACACAGACAAGCCCCTCAAAAGATTGCCAAAAGAAAAGAGCCAGCGTTTCGCTGGCTCTCTTCTGAATGGAGCAAATGACTCCTCAATGTTGACAATAACGCTTTCCTTCGGGCGGACACCCTCCTAAAATGCAGAAGACCTGCCTTGCGGCAGGTCTTCTTGCAAAAGGAGAATTACTCCTCGATGTCGATAACAACGCCGGAACCCACGGTGCGGCCACCCTCACGGATAGCGAAACGCAGGCCCTTCTCGATGGCGATGGGGGTGATCAGCTCGACCTTCATGTCGACGTTATCGCCAGGCATACACATCTCGGTGCCCTCGGGCAGAGTGATGACGCCGGTCACGTCGGTGGTACGGAAGTAGAACTGAGGACGATAGTTGTTGAAGAAGGGGGTGTGACGGCCGCCCTCGTCCTTGCTCAGGACGTACACCTGGCCCACGAACTTGGTGTGGGGGTGAATGGAGCCGGGCTTACACAGAACCTGGCCACGCTCGATGTCGGTCTTGGCAACGCCGCGCAGCAGGGTGCCGATGTTGTCGCCAGCCTCAGCGTAGTCCAGCAGCTTGCGGAACATCTCGATGCCGGTGACGACGGTCTTCTTCTTCTCGTCGGTCAGGCCAACGATCTCGACTTCCTCGTTCATCTTGATGACGCCACGCTCCACACGGCCGGTAGCAACGGTACCACGGCCAGTGATGGTGAACACGTCCTCGACGGGCATCAGGAAGGGCAGGTCGTCGTTACGGGCGGGAGTGGGGATATAATCGTCGACAGCGTCCATCAGCTCCTTGATGCAGGCGAAGTCGGGATCGTCGGGGTTGCCGGACTCGCAGGTCAGAGCGTTCAGAGCGGAACCCTTGATGATGGGCAGATCGTCGCCGGGGAACTCGTACTTGGACAGGACCTCGCGGACCTCCATCTCCACCAGCTCCAGCAGCTCCTCGTCGTCAACCTGATCGCACTTGTTCAGGAAGACCACGATGGCGGGCACGCCCACCTGACGGGCCAGCAGGATGTGCTCACGGGTCTGAGCCATGGGGCCGTCGGTGGCGGCGATAACCAGGATAGCACCGTCCATCTGAGCAGCGCCGGTGATCATGTTCTTGATATAGTCGGCGTGGCCCGGGCAGTCAACGTGGGCATAGTGACGCTTGTCGGTCTCGTACTCCACGTGGGCAGTGTTGATGGTGATGCCGCGCTCGCGCTCCTCGGGAGCCTTATCGATGCTGGAGTAGTCCTCGTACTGGGCCTGACCCTTCAGAGCCAGATACTTGGTGATAGCAGCGGTCAGAGTGGTCTTGCCGTGGTCAACGTGGCCGATGGTGCCAATGTTGACATGGGGCTTGGTACGCTCAAATTTAGCCTTAGCCATTTTAAGTGTCCTCCTTAATTACTCAAGTTGGGATAGGGTCATTTCCACATAAATGCGAAAATATTGTATAGCATTGCAGAATAAAAAGCAATACCTTTGTTGCGGGAATTGGCTCGGAACGAAAATTAGTCGTCCTTGCGGCCCCGCTCGGCAATGATCTTGTCGGCAATGCTCTTGGGAATCTCCACATAGCTGTGGGGCTCCATGGAGTACTGGCCGCGGCCCTGAGTGGAGGAACGCAGGTCAGTGGCGTAGCCGAACATACTGGCCAGAGGCACCAGAGCGTCCACCTGAGTGGCGCCGGGACGACTCTCCTGGCCCTGGATCATGCCGCGGCGGCTGGTCAGGTCGCCGATGACGTTGCCCAGATACTCGTCGGGCACGATGACGGAGACCTTCATCACGGGCTCCAGCAGGACCGGGTTGGCCTTGCGCATGGCCTCCTTGAAGGCCATGGAGCCGGCGATCTTAAACGCCATTTCAGAGGAGTCGACCTCGTGGTAAGAACCGAAGGTCAGGTGGACCTTCACGTCCACCACGGGATAACCGGCCAGGATACCCGCCTGCATGGCGCCCTGGATACCGGCGTCGACCGCGGGGATATACTCCTTGGGGATGACGCCGCCGGTGATCTCGTTGAGGAACTCATAGCCCTTGCCGGGCTCGTTGGGCTCGATGGTGATGCGGACGTGACCGTACTGGCCCTTACCGCCGGACTGACGGGCATACTTGGTGTCCTGCTCGACAGACTTCTTGATGGTCTCCTTGTAGGCGACCTGGGGAGCGCCAACGTTGGCCTCCACCTTGAACTCGCGGAGCAGACGGTCCACGATGATCTCCAGGTGGAGCTCGCCCATGCCGGCGATGATGGTCTGACCAGTCTCCTCGTCAGTCCAGGTACGGAAGGTGGGGTCCTCTTCAGCCAGCTTCACCAGCGCCAGGCCCATCTTCTCCTGACCAGCCTTGGTCTTGGGCTCGATGGCGACGCGGATCACGGGATCGGGGAACTCCATGGACTCCAGAATGATGGGAGCCTTCTCATCGCACAGGGTGTCGCCGGTGGTGGTGTTCTTCAGGCCCACGGCGGCGGCGATATCGCCGGAGAAAACCTCCTCGATGTCCTCACGGTGGTTGGCGTGCATCTGCAGGATGCGGCCCATACGCTCCTTCTGGTTCTTGGTGCTGTTGAGCACGGAAGAGCCAGTAGACAGCTTACCGGAGTACACACGGAAGAAGGACAGACGGCCCACATAGGGGTCGGTCATGATCTTGAACGCCAGAGCGGAGAAGGGGGCGTTGTCGTCGGCGGGACGCTCGTCCTCTTCGTCGGTCTCGGGGTTGGTGCCCTTGATGGCGGGGATGTCCAGAGGAGAGGGCATGAAGTCCACGATGGCATCCAGCAGCTTCTGCACGCCCTTGTTGCGGTAAGAAGTACCGCAGGTCACGGGAACCAGCAGGTTCTCGATGGTACCCTTACGCAGAGCGCGGCGCAGCATATCCTCGGGGATGGGCTTCTCCTCCAGAGCCAGCTCCATGATCTCGTCATCGATGTCGGCGCAGGCGTCCACCAGCTTGGTGCGGTACTCCTGGGCCAGCTCCATCATGTCGGCGGGGATCTCCTCCACGCGCATATCCTTGCCCAGCTCATCGTAGTAGATGTCGGCGTCCATCTCCACCAGGTCGATGATGCCCTTGAAGGTATCCTCGGAGCCAATGGGGAGCTGGATGGGCACGGCGTTACACTTCAGGCGGTCGTGGATCATGCGGAGCACGTTGTAGAAGTCAGCGCCCATGATGTCCATCTTGTTGACGTAGATCATGCGGGGGACCTTGTAGTGGTCGGCCTGACGCCACACGGTCTCGGACTGAGGCTCAACGCCGCCCTTGGCGCACATGACGGTCACGGAACCGTCCAGCACGCGCAGGGAGCGCTCCACCTCTACGGTGAAGTCCACGTGGCCCGGGGTGTCGATGATGTTGATACGGGTCTGGGGGAACTGGTTCTTAGACCCCTTCCAGTAACAGGTGGTAGCAGCGGAAGTGATGGTGATGCCGCGCTCCTGCTCCTGAGCCATCCAGTCCATGGTGGCGGTACCATCATGGGTCTCACCGATCTTGTAGTTAACACCGGTGTAGTAGAGGATGCGCTCGGTGGTAGTGGTCTTACCGGCATCGATGTGAGCCATGATGCCGATATTTCTGGTATTCTCTAAGGTAACTTTCCTAGGCATACTCTAACTCCTTACCAGCGATAGTGAGCGAACGCCTTGTTGGACTCGGCCATCTTGTGGGTGTCCTCACGCTTCTTGACTGCGGAGCCAAGGTTGTTGGAGGCATCCATGATCTCGCCGGCCAGACGCTCCTTCATGGTCTTCTCGCTGCGGCTGCGGGAGTAGTTGGTGAGCCACCGCAGACCCAGGGTCTGACGGCGCTCGGGCCGAACCTCGATGGGCACCTGGTAGGTGGCGCCGCCCACGCGGCGGGCCTTGACCTCCAGGGACGGCATGATGTTCTCCAGAGCGGTGGTGAACACGTCCAGGGGATCCTTATCGGTCTTCTCCTTGATGATATCGAAAGCTCCGTAGACCACCTTCTGGGCCACGCCCTTCTTACCGTCCAGCATGATGCTGTTGACCAGCTTGGTCACCAGGACGGAATTGTAGATAGGATCGGGCAGAACCTCCCGCTTGGGTACGTTTCCTCTTCTGGGCACTTTGCTTCCCTCCTTCATAGTATGATTTCATAGGTACTCGAAGGCGTTTCAAACGCCCCCGTGTAAGACAAGTGCCTGCTTGTCCAGTGCCTCACAGGAAAACGCCCCTATTGTATAGGAAGCGCCTCTGCAAGGACAACTGCCTTGCGCGATTGCGCATTAGTTCATTTCATGTTGCTGCAAGCTTGCAGCGTGGTTGGAAGTAATCGCTAAAATTACTTCTTGCCGGCCTTGGGCCGCTTGGCGCCGTACTTGGAACGGCCCTGCATACGGTTGGCAACGCCCTGGGCATCCAGAGTGCCGCGGATGATGTGGTAACGAACGCCGGGCAGGTCCTTAACACGGCCGCCGCGGATCATGACCACGGAGTGCTCCTGCAGGTTGTGGCCAACACCGGGAATATAAGCGGTCACTTCGTAGCCGTTGGTCAGACGCACACGGGCGATCTTACGGAGAGCGGAGTTAGGCTTCTTCGGGGTGGAGGTACGAACAGCGGTGCACACACCTCTCTTCTGGGGAGAAGGCAGGTCGGTCTCGCGGTTCTTCAGGGTGTTCAGGCCCTTCTGCATAGCAGGAGAATTGGACTTGTAGGTCACGGCCTCGCGTCCCTTGCGAACGAGCTGGTTAAACGTAGGCATGGTTTTCCTCCTTTCTTTGTTTCTGAGAAATATATTTTAACGGAATAATCAGAAATTATACCGTTAAAACCAAATCAGTGCAGCAGCGCAGCTACGGCGCTGCCCACGGCGATACCGCAGGCGGAGCCCAGTTCCTTCATCTGGGACACCCGCTCCACCGGGATGTCCTTCTCCCGGCACAGCTCCTCCACCGGGCCGGTGACCCGTGGATCGGCATCCTCCGCCAGGAAGACGCGGGCGGCCCTGCCGTCCTCGATGGCCCTTCTGGTCTGCTTGACCCCGGCCACCCTGGCGCCCTGCTTGAGCTCCGACAGCATACGGTAACGCCTCCCATCCCTTGATTTCTCGGAAAAAGCGCCCTGTTTCAGGGCAGAATTTCCCCTTTGGCAGGCACACCTGCGCAATTTGGGATTATATCATAGTGAAAAATTGAAGTCAAGCAGAATTTTGCTAGAATTTGCAAGGCTTTGGGCCCCTCTCCCGTCAGAAATGACAGGGAGGCGGAGACAGATGCGTCTCCGCCTCCCGAGAGGAGCGGTTCCCGGGCACCCCGGGACTGGCTTACTTCTCCTGCGCGGACACCTCAGCAGGGTCGGGCAGGGGCTGGTACTTGGGCTTGCCGCGGCAGATGATGGCGCCCACGACCATGCCGATGATGCTGGGAACCACCCAGGCAAAGCCCAGGCCGGAGAAGGGGAACAGATCCATGAAGCTCTGGAGCCAGCCGATGTTGGGGTTGACGCTGAGCACCGCGTCGCCCAGGCTCACCACCGCGGCCATGAGCACGCCGCCCTTGTAGAAGCCGTCGTTGGGCAGGAATTTGTTGAGCAGGCCCAGCACGGTATTCACGATCAGGGCCGGGTAGACCACCAGGAAAATGGGGGTGACGTAGTTGACGATGTTCTGCACGCCGGTGATGCCCATGAACACACCGATGAGGCAGGCGATGAGCATCAGGACTTTGTAGGGGATTTTCTTCTTGAAGAAGTCATAGAAGAAGCCGACACAGGTGGTGCCGATGCCCACTGCGGTGGTCAGGCAGGCCAGAGCCACCGCGCCGCCCAGGCAGGCCATGCCCACGGGGCCCATGATGTCCTGGATAATGCCGGAGAGCAGGGCGGTCTGGGCGGTGTCCTGGGGATAGACGCCGCTGGCGCAGGCACCGATGTAGGTCAGGGTGCCATACACCGCAAAGAGAACCACAATGCAAATGATGCCGGCCATGAAGCCGCCCTTCTTGCTCTCCTGGCCATTGTAGCCCCGGCGGCGGAGATCCAGCAGGATCACGCTGGCGAACATGATGCCCACGGTGAGGTCGCCGGTGTTGTAGGCGGTGAGGATGGCGTCGCCAAAGGCGCCGCCGCCAATGCCGGTGTCAACCGGGGTGCCCAGCGGGGAGATGACGCCCTTGATGAGCACGATGGCCAGGAGCACCACCAGAATGGGGGTCATGTACTTGCCCAGCTTGTCGATCACGGAGTTGGGGTCGCAGGCGAAGAAGTACACCAGCACGAAGAACACGATAACCGTGATCCAGATGGGCACATTGGGGAACAGGGGCTGGATGGCCATCTCATGGGTGGTGGCCGCGCTGCGCGGCAGCGTGGAGCCCATGGCGATGAAGGAGCAGCCGATCAGGTAGTAGGCGTTGTAGAACCAGGGGGACACGTGGCCCATCAGATCCTGGGACTTGTCGCCCACATTGTTGACCGCCCACAGGGCCAGCACCGGCAGGACAATGCCGCCCAGCAGCAGGCCCAGGGCGCCCCACATCCACTGATCGCCGCTGAACAGGCCGATCTGGGGCGGGAAGATCAGGTTGCCGGCGCCGAACATGGTGGAGAACAGCGCCAGGCCGACGATGATAGTGTCCTTCCAGAAATTTTTCTTGTTCATCTTCTTACCTCCCAAGCATGAATGGAATCAGATCCTCTCTTTTCTTCCACAGCGCGGAGCGGGCTCACTGCTCCGCGTGGTAGACGGTCGTTCCGTTGAGCACGGTCTCCAGCACCTTCACCTGGGGAAAGGTGTCCGGCTCGATGTCAAACAGATCCTGGTCAAGCACCACCAGATCGGCCAGCTTGCCGGTCTCCAGCGTGCCGCGGACGGCCTCATCCCGGCTGGCCCAGGCCGCGTCGGAGGTGAACAGGCGCACCGCCTGCTCCACGCTCAGAGCCTGCTCCGGCAGGTAGGTCTTGGTGCCCGCCCGGTTCTTCCGGGTGATGGCGGCGCGCATGTTGTCCAGCACGTCGAAGGGCTCCACCGGGCAGTCGGAGCCGCCGCTGACCCGGATGCCCAGATCCTCCATACTCTTCCAGTTATAGCAGTCTTTGGCGTGGCGTTCCCCCACCCGCTCCTCGATGATGTTCATGTCCGCGTCGATGAAGATGGGCTGGATATAGGCCTGCAGGCCCATGACCTTCATCAGCCGCAGCAGGGCCGGGGATGTGGTCTGGGCGTGGACAATGCCGTGGCGGTGATCCGGCCAGGGGTTGGCCTCCTGGGCCTTGTAGATGGCGTCGCACACCTTCTGGAAGGCCAGGTCGCCGATGGCGTGGACGGCCACGTCCATATGCTGGTCGTGGGCCGCCTTGATCCAGGCGCACAGCTCCTCCTCGGTGTAGATGGGGATGCCGTGGTTGCTCCGGTCGTCCACATAGCCGTCGATCATCTCGGCGGACTTGGCGCCCAGGGAGCCGTCCTGAAGCAGCTTGCGGGGGCCGGTGCGGAAGAGGCTGGTGCGGTCGTCCGGGTCGCTGCGCGCCGCCAGCAGGCGGCCGAAGTCGGGCTGATCCACCAGGCACTGCTCGTACACCCGGACGGTCAGCTTCCCCTCCTCCTCCATCTCCCGGAACAGGTCGATGAGGTGAATGGGATCCACCCCCGCAATCACCTTCAGATCGTCGGAGTGGACGCAGGTGATGCCGGCGGCATTGAGATCCCGCTGGCCGATCTCAATGAGCTCCCGCACGTAGGCATCGTCCGCCTTGGGAATCACGTCCATGTACAGCCGCATGGCGTCCTCCCGCAGCAGGCCGTTGATGAAGTCCACGTGGCTGATGGTCTCGGGATCCACATTTTTCAGCTCCCGGATGCGCTCCAGCATCACGGTGTTGCAGGCGGCGATGTGGGCGCAGGTGCGCAGCATGCACACGGGAATCTCGGTGGAGATGCGATCCATGTCCTCCCGGGTGGGCATGCGGCCCTCCTTCATGGTCTCCTGGTTCCAGCCCATGCCCAGCAGGTAGTCGGGATGGTTCTTCTCAATCCGCTCCCGGCAGCGCTCCACGATGGTCTCGATGGAGTCCACGCCGAACAGGGCCACGTTTTTCTGGAACATGGCGTAGTAGAGCATGTGCAGATGGGTGTCGTTGAAGCCGGGCAGCACCATGGCCCCCTGGAGATCCTTCTTCTCGTCCCAGCTCTGGGCCAGGGCGTCCGCGCTGGTGCCCAGGAAGACAATCTTGTCGTCCTCCGCCCCCACCGCCTCGTACCGGGTCATGGCTCCGTCCATGGACACGACCTTTCCGTTGTACCAAAGTCTCCTCATTTCCACGCTTCCTTTCTGCCCGTCGGGCAAATCTGTCTGATATTCATTAGCAAGCAGAATGCCAAAGTTGGGCAATCCACACAAAAAACCGCCGGAAATCCTCCGCCCCTAGGGACAGCTCAGGCTGTCCCGCTCTGGCGCTGGATTTCCGGCGGCCCGTTCAATGCCGCTCCCGCGTACTCAATTGTCAAAATTTTTTGCACCTGCAAAATTTTTTACAGGTCATATTTTTGCAGCTTGTATTTCAGATTCTGCCGCGACAGGCCCAGGTTCCGGGCCGCGGCGGAGATGGAACCGTATTGCTCCATGGCCCGGCGGATGAGCTCCCGCTCGTACCGCTCCACCTCCCGGCTCAGGGAGATGGGGCCGTCCGGCAGGGCCGCGGCGGCCTCCGAAGGCGGCTCCGGACGGGTGCCCAGGCTCTCCGCCAGATCCGCCTCGCACAGCAGCTCCCCCTGCGCCACGGCAAAGGCCCCCTCCACCGCGTTGCGCAGCTGGCGGACATTGCCCGGCCACCGGCACTGCCGGAGCATTCGGTCGGCCCCCGGGGTCACCCCCCGGATGGTGCGCTTCATGGAACGATTATACTGCTCCAGAAAATGGTTTGTCAACAGCGGGATGTCCTCCGGCCGCTCCCGCAGGGGCGGCAGGAGCAGGCGCACCACCCCGAGGCGGTAAAAGAGATCCTCCCGCAGGCGGCCGGTGCGGAGCAGCTCCTCCGGCGGCTCGTTCACCGCCGCCACGATGCGCACGTCAAAGGGGATGTCCCGGCTGCCGCCCAGACGGCGCACCTTTTTCTCCTCCAGGGCCTTGAGCAGCTTGGCCTGGAGGGAGATGTCCATGGAGTTGATCTCGTCCAGGAAGAGGGTGCCGCCGTTGGCCTCCTCAAAGAGGCCCTTGTGGGTCACCGCGCCGGTATAGCTGCCCTTCTCCGTGCCGAAGAACATGCTCTCCAGCAGGTTGGTGGGTATGGCCGCGCAGTTCTGGGACACGAAGGACTGGCCGCACCGCCGCCCCTCGGTGTGGAGGGCCTCGGCCACCAGCTCCTTGCCGGTGCCCGTCTCCCCGTAAATCAGCACCGGGGAGTTCAGCTGGGCAGCGGAGCGGATGCGGCGCTTGAGCTCCTCCATCCTGGGAGACTGGGTTATAATCCGATCCAGGGTGGACAGGCCGCCCCGGCGGCCGCCGCGGACGATGCGCTGGCCCACCACATAGAAGCGGGCGCAGTCCACCGCCCCCACCACCTGTCCGTCCACCGAGATGGGGATGGTGGTAGCATCCAGCACCACCCGCTCCCCCCGGCTGTTCACAATCTCCTGCCGCTGGTCGTAGATGGCCCGGCCGGTACGCAGGGCGCGGAGGATGGTGCTGCTCTCCTCGTCCAGCTCCGGATAGAGCTCCCGGATGTGGCGGCCCACCGTCTCCTCCGCCTTCCAATAGTAGTTCATGGCAATGCGGTGATCCCGGATGATCCCGTCCCGATCCACAATCAGGATCCCGTCGGTGTCCTCACACACCTGAATGACCGCCCGGATCTGATCCATATACGGGTCTCTGTACGGTTCCGACATGCGCTTCGCCTCCCTGCCCGGAAAAAATAAGAAAAAAATCTGGATTTCTCCAGATTTTCACCAAACAGCCGTTGACTTTTCCTATGATTTCATGGTATACTAAAACGCTCTTAACTTCCGATTGCGTCAGAACATTCTGCCCCACTGTGTGGTCAGTTTAACACAGCAGGGCGGAAAGCGCAAGAGGAAATCAGAATATTTTTATCCACGCACCCGGGCGTTCGCGTCCGGTGCCCCACCGCCCCTTTTGTATGATTTGACGGAAAGCAGCAACCTTCGCCGGAATCGCCCCCCTGAGGCGGCGGTTCCAGACAATGAAATCGAGGTGTTTTTTCTACGATGGTCAAGGACGTCTACTTCGGCAAGACCCTCCGCAAAAGCTTCGCCCGCCATGAAGAGATCCTGGAAATGCCCAACCTGCTGGAGGTGCAGAAGAACTCCTATCAGTGGTTCCTGGAGACAGGCCTGAGGGAGGTCTTTAAGGATGTGGCCTCCATTACCGACTATGCCGGTAATCTGGAGCTCTCCTTCATCGACTACTCCATGGATGAGCCTCCCAAGTACAACGTGGAGGAATGCAAGGCCCGGGACGCCACGTACGCCGCTCCTATCAAGGTCTGGGTGCGCCTGCGCAACAAAGAGACCGACGAGATGAAGGAGCAGGAGATCTTCATGGGAGATTTCCCCCTGATGACCAAGGCCGGTACCTTTGTCATCAACGGCGCCGAGCGCGTCATCGTCTCCCAGATCGTCCGTTCCCCCGGCATCTACTACTCCCGCACCGAGGATAAGACCGGCAACGTGGTGTACGCCACCACTGTCATCCCCTACCGCGGCGCCTGGCTGGAGTATGAGACCGATCTCAGCGACATCTTCTATGTCCGTATCGATAAGAACCGCAAGCTGCCCATCACCTGCCTGATCCGGGCCGTGGGTCCCAAGACCGATCAGGAGATCCTGGACCTGTTCGGCGATGATCCCCGCATTGTGGCTACCCTGGAGAAGGACGCCTGCAAGACCTATGAGGAGGCCCTGCTGGAGATCTACCGCAAGCTGCGTCCCGGCGAGCCCCCCACGGTGGACTCCGCCGAGAGCCTGCTCAACGCTCTCTTCTTCGACCCCCGCCGGTACGACCTGTCCGCCGTGGGCCGCTACAAGTTCAACAAGAAGCTGGCCATCTGGTCCCGTCTGTCCGGCCAGAAGCTGGCCATGCCCGTGGTTGATCCCACCACCGGCGAGATCCTGGCCGAGCCCGGCGAGGTGCTCACCCGTGAGCGCGCCCGTGAGCTGGAGGCCAAGGGCGTCAACGAGGCCATCCTGGACCTGGACGGCGGCGTTCAGCTGAAGGTGTTCTCCAACAACATGGTGGATATGGCCGGCTTTGTGGACTTTGACCCCGCCCAGTGCGGCGTCACCGAAAAGGTGCGCTTCTCCGTCCTCCAGGAGCTGCTGCAGAACTACTCCGGCGAGGAGCTGCAGGAGGCCGTCAAGGAGCGCATTGACGACCTGATCCCCAAGCACATCATTGTGGACGACATCATGGCGTCCATCAACTACCTCAACTGCCTGGCCCATGGCGTGGGCAACGCAGACGACATTGACCACCTGGGCAACCGCCGGCTGCGCTGCGTGGGCGAGCTGCTGCAGAACCAGTTCCGCATCGGCTTCTCCCGCATGGAGCGCGTCATCCGGGAGCGCATGACCATTCAGGACCTGGACATCGTCACTCCCCAGTCCCTGATCAACATCCGCCCCGTTACCGCCGCGATCAAGGAATTCTTCGGCTCCTCCCCCCTGAGCCAGTTCATGGACCAGACCAACCCCCTGGCCGAGCTGACCCACAAGCGCCGTATGTCCGCCCTGGGCCCCGGCGGTCTGTCCCGTGACCGTGCCTCCTTCGATGTGCGAGACGTTCACTACTCCCACTACGGCCGTCTGTGCCCCATTGAGACTCCCGAAGGTCCCAACATCGGCCTGATCTCCTACCTGGCCTCCTATGCCCGCATCAATCGCTACGGCTTCATCGAGGCCCCCTACCGCAAGGTAGATAAGGCCACCGGCAAGGTCACCGACCAGGTGGAGTATATGACCGCCGATATGGAGGACGAGTTCACCATCGCCCAGGCCACCGAGCCTCTGGACGAGAACGGCTGTCTGAAGAACGCCCGTATCACCTGCCGTCACCGCAACGAGATCATCGATGTGGACCGGGATCAGGTGGACTACATGGACGTGTCCCCCAAGATGATGTTCTCCATCGCTACCGCCATGATCCCCTTCCTGGAGAACGACGACGCCAACCGTGCTCTGATGGGCGCCAATATGCAGCGTCAGGCCGTGCCTCTGCTGACCACCCAGGCCCCCATCGTGGCCACCGGTCAGGAGCACAAAAACTGTATCGACTCTGAGGTCGCCATTCTGGCCGAGGAAGACGGCGTGGTCACCAAGGTGTCTGCTCAGTACGTCACCGTTCGCTATGACAGCGGCCGGGTGGAGGAGTACAAGCTGACCAAGTACCTGCGCTCCAACCACGGCACCTGCATCAACCAGCGTCCCATTGTCAACGCCGGCCAGCGGGTGGAGAAGGGCGAGGTCATCGCGGACGGCCCCTCCACCTCCAACGGCGAGATCGCCCTGGGTAAGAACATCCTCATGGGCTTTATGACCTGGGAAGGTTACAACTACGAGGACGCCATCCTGCTCAACGAGCGCATGGTGAAGGAGGACGTGTTCACCTCCATCCACATCGAGGAGTACGAGACCGAGTCCCGCGACACCAAGCTTGGCCCCGAGGAGATCACCCGGGACATCCCCAACGTGGGCGACGACGCCCTGAAGGATCTGGACGAGCGCGGCATCATCCGCGTAGGCGCCGAGGTCCGTGCCGGCGACATTCTAGTGGGTAAGGTCACCCCCAAGGGCGAGACCGACCTCACCGCCGAGGAGCGCCTGCTGCGCGCCATCTTCGGTGAGAAGGCCCGCGAGGTCCGTGACACCTCCCTGAAGGTGCCTCACGGCGAGAGCGGCATCATCGTGGACGTGAAGGTCTTTACCCGCGAGGCGGGCGACGAGCTGTCCCCCGGCGTCAACATGGTGGTCCGTGTCTATATCGCCCAGAAGCGTAAGATCTCCGTGGGCGACAAGATGGCCGGCCGTCACGGTAACAAGGGTGTTGTGTCCCGCATCCTGCCCCAGGAGGATATGCCCTTCCTGCCCGACGGCACTCCTCTGGACATCGTGTTGAACCCCCTGGGCGTGCCTTCCCGTATGAACATCGGTCAGGTGCTGGAGGTCCATCTGGGCTACGCCGCCAAGACCCTGGGCTGGAAGGTGGCCACCCCCGTCTTCAACGGCGCCGACGAGAAGGACATCGCCGAGACCCTGAAGATGGCCGGTCTGCGCCCCGACGGCAAGAGCTGGCTGTACGACGGCCGCACCGGCGAGCGGTTCGACAACCCCGTCACCGTGGGCTACGTCTACTTCCTCAAGCTGCACCACCTGGTTGACGATAAGATCCACGCCCGTTCCACCGGCCCCTACTCCCTGGTCACCCAGCAGCCTCTGGGCGGCAAGGCCCAGTTCGGCGGCCAGCGCTTCGGCGAAATGGAGGTGTGGGCCCTGGAGGCTTACGGCGCCGCCTACACCCTGCAGGAGATCCTCACCGTCAAGTCCGACGACGTCACCGGCCGTGTGCGCACCTACGAGTCCATTGTCAAGGGCCACAACGTGCCCAAGCCCGGCGTGCCTGAGTCCTTCAAGGTTCTGGTTAAGGAGCTGCAGTCCCTGTGCCTGGATATGAAGGTGCTGGACGACCAGGGCAACGAGATCGAGCTGAAGGACGACGACGAGGATACCTACCAGCCCGGCAAGTTCCGCGACGATGACGACGACTTCTACGGCTACAACGCCGGCGGGGAGTCCGACTTTGCCGCCGCGGGCTACACTCTCAAGGAAGGCAGCGACGACGATGATCTGGCCGTTGCCGACGACAGCGATGATTTTTCTGATTCGGAGGACGATTACTCCGATGATGACGATATGGAATAAGTAAGGGAGGTCGAGCAGAAACATGAGTTACGCTGAATTTGACGCCATTAAGATTGGCATCGCCTCCCCGGAGCAGATCCGCGAGTGGTCCTATGGCGAGGTCAAGAAGCCGGAGACCATCAACTACCGCACCCTGAAGCCTGAGCGGGACGGCCTGTTCTGCGAGCGCATCTTTGGTCCCACCAAGGACTGGGAGTGCCACTGCGGCAAGTACAAGAAGATCCGCTACAAGGGCAAGATCTGTGACCGCTGCGGCGTGGAGGTCACCCGGGCCAAGGTGCGCCGTGAGCGCATGGGCCACATTGAGCTGGCCGCCCCCGTGTCCCACATCTGGTATTTCAAGGGTATCCCCTCCCGGATGGGTCTGCTGCTGGACATCAGCCCCCGCATCCTGGAGAAGGTGCTCTATTTCGCCAGCTATATTGTGACCGATCCCGGCTTCTCCCCCCTGGCCAAGAACCAGATCCTCTCCGAGAAGGAGTACCGCGATATGCGGGAGAAGTACGAGGACGACTTTGAGGCCGGCATGGGCGCCGAGGCCGTGAAGAAGCTGCTCCAGGACATCAACCTGGAGGAGCTCTCCACCCAGCTCCGTGCCGAGCTGAAGGCCGCCTCCGGCCAGAAGAAGGCCCGCATCGTCAAGCGTCTGGAAGTGGTGGACGCCTTCCGCATCTCCGGCAACAAGCCTGAGTGGATGATCATCGACGTGCTGCCTGTCATTCCCCCCGAGCTGCGCCCCATGGTGCAGCTGGACGGCGGCCGGTTCGCCACCTCCGACCTGAACGACCTGTACCGCCGCGTGATCAACCGCAACAACCGTCTGAAGCGCCTGATCCAGCTCAATGCCCCCGACATCATCGTCCGCAACGAGAAGCGGATGCTGCAGGAGGCCGTGGACGCCCTCATCGACAACGGCCGCCGCGGCCGCGCCGTCACCGGCGCCAATAACCGCGCCCTGAAGTCTCTGTCCGATATGCTCAAGGGTAAGCAGGGCCGTTTCCGTCAGAACCTGCTGGGCAAGCGTGTGGACTACTCCGGCCGTTCCGTTATCGTGGTTGGCCCCGAGCTGAAGATCTATCAGTGCGGCCTGCCCAAGGAGATGGCTATCGAGCTGTTCCGCCCCTTTGTCATGAAGAAGCTGGTGGAGGACGGTCTGGCCAACAACATCAAGTCCGCCAAGAAGATGGTGGACAAGGGCAAGGCCGAGGTCTGGGACGCTCTGGAGTTCGTCATCAAAGACCACCCCGTTATGCTCAACCGCGCCCCCACCCTGCACCGCCTGGGCATCCAGGCCTTCGAGCCCGTGCTGGTGGAAGGCCGCGCCATCAAGCTGCACCCCCTGGTGTGTACCGCCTTCAACGCTGACTTCGACGGCGACCAGATGGCCGTCCATGTGCCTCTGTCCGCCGAGGCCCAGACCGAGGCCCGGGTGCTGATGCTCTCCGCCAACAACCTGCTGCGTCCTCAGGACGGCGGCCCCGTCACCGTGCCTACTCAGGACATGGTGCTGGGCTCCTACTACCTGACCTACGAGAAGTACGCCGAGCACACCGCCGAGGAGACCTATGACGACGTTGCCGCCGTCAAGGCCGCTCTGGACGCCGGCACTCTGAATCCCGGCGACCTGGTGTGGGTCAAGAACCCCGGCTCTCTGGACGATATCCCCACCTACGCCGGTATCTGTGCCGAGACCGAGGACGGCCAGCTGCCCCGCGAGGTGCTCCATGTCTTCGGCAGCGACACCGAGGCCCGTCTGGCCTACGACGAGGGCGAGCTGGAGCTCCATGTGCCCATTCTGGTCCGTCGTTCCGCCGAGGTGGACGGCGAGACCCGCTACAAGCTGGTGCGCACCACCGTTGGCCGCCTGATCTTCAACGAGGGTATTCCTCAGGATCTGGGCTTTGTGGACCGCACCGATCCCGAGCAGATGTTTGAGCCCGAGATCAACTTCGTCACCGGCAAGAAGCAGCTGGGCAAGATCATCGACAAGTGCATCGTCAAGCACGGCTTCACCGTGTCCGCCGGCGTGCTGGACACCATTAAGGCCAAGGGCTACAAGTTCTCCACCCGCGGCTCCCTCACCGTGTCCATCTACGACATGACCATCCCCGAGAAGAAGTACGGTCTCATCGAGAACACCGAGAAGGAGATCGTGAAGATCGAGCGCCAGTACAAGCGCGGCTTCCTGACCAACGACGAGCGGTATCGTCTGGTGGTTGAGGCCTGGGAAAAGACCACCAAGGACGTGACCGACGCCCTGATGGCCGGCCTGGACCGCTACAACCCCATCTGGATGATGGCCGACTCCGGCGCCCGTGGTAGCTCCGCTCAGATCCGTCAGCTGGCCGGTATGCGCGGCCTGATGGCCGACACCTCCGGCCGCACCATCGAGATCCCCATCAAGTCCAACTTCCGTGAAGGCCTGTCCGTGCTGGAGTACTTCATCTCCTCCCGAGGCGCCCGAAAGGGTATGGCCGATACCGCTCTGCGTACCGCCGACTCCGGTTACCTGACCCGCCGTCTGGTGGACGTGTCTCAGGAAGTCATCATCCGTGAGGACGACTGCGGTACCGACGACGGCATCATGGTCAGCGAGATCGTGGAAAACGGCCAGGTCATCGAGACCTTCGGCGAGCGTCTGAAGGGCCGCTACCCGGTGGAGGACATCTGCGATCCTCAGACCGGAGAGGTGCTCATCGACCACCACACCATGATGACTGCCGACGACGCCAAGCTGCTGGAGGCTCACGGCATCCATCAGGTCAAGATCCGCTCCGTGCTCACCTGCCGTGCCCGCAGCGGGGTATGTTCCAAGTGCTACGGCATCAACCTGGCCATCGGCGAGCCTGTGGGCGCCGGCGAGGCCGTTGGTATCATCGCCGCTCAGTCCATCGGTGAGCCCGGTACCCAGCTGACCATGCGTACCTTCCACACCGGCGGCGTGGCCGGCGGCGATATCACCCAGGGTCTTCCCCGTGTTGAGGAGCTGTTCGAATCCCGCAAGCCCAAGAAGATGGCTCAGCTGGCCGAGGTGGGCGGCAAGGTCACTCTGGAGGAGGCCAAGCGCAACTCCATGTGCAATGTGACCATCACCGCCGATGACGGCGAGGTCGTCACCTATACGCTGCCCTATGCCGGCCTGCGTGTGAAGAACGGCGACACCGTGGAGAAGGGCTTCGCCCTCACCGAAGGCGCCCTCTATCCCCAGGACGTGCTCCGTGTCCGGGGCATCCACGCTGTGTACGACTATCTGATCCAGGAAGTGCAGAAGCCCTACCGTCAGCAGGGCGTGGATATCAACGACAAGCACATCGAGGTTATCTGCCGCCAGATGATGCGGAAGGTCCGTGTGGAGGACGCCGGCGACTCCGACCTGCTCTCCGGCTCTACCATCGAACTCATCGAGTTCGAGGATGCCAAGGCCGCTGTTCAGGCCCGCATCGACGCCGGTGAGACCAACGACGGTATGGAGCTGCGGCTGCCCACCTGCACCCGTCTGCTCATGGGTATCACCAAGGCCTCTCTGGCCACCGACTCCTTCCTGTCCGCCGCCTCCTTCCAGGAGACCACCAAGGTTCTTACCGAGGCCGCTATCAAGGGTAAGGTGGACCACCTGCTGGGCCTGAAGGAGAACGTCATCATCGGTAAGCTGATCCCTGCCGGCTCCGGCCTGTCCATGTACCGCAAGTACGATCAGATGGACGACGAGGGTACCGCCCAGAGCGGCGAGGCCGTCGAAGAGATTGCCGAAGTCGTTGACGACGCTCCCGTTGTTGAGGAGCCCATTCTGACCGACAGCGCGGATCTTTAATCCCAATGTTTTGGGGGGCGTTGCAGCCATGCAGCGCCCCCTTTTTCTATCGTTGTCCCTGTCCCATCCGACCGACAATGAGGTATCACGATGAAACGATGCTCCCTTCTCTCCTTGTTCGCCGGCGCCGGCGGTCTGGCGCTGCTGTTTTTTGCCCTGTTTCCGATCTCTGAACTGTCCCGGGGCGGTCCGGGGGCAAAAGCCGCCGTCTTTGTACTGTTGACCGCCCTGGCCGTACTGGCGCTGTGGCTGCTCCACCGTTCTTGCTGCTCCCTGGACCGGCTATGTACCCTGCTGCTGCCCATCGGCCTGGCCTTCTTCCTCCGGGCAATCCTGCTGGACTATGCGGCAGATGACTACGAGATCTTCCTGTCCCAGTGGGTGGCCACCTTCCGGGACAACGGCGGCTTCGCTGCCATCAAGCTGCCCATCGGCAACTATAATGTACCCTACCTCTATTTCCTGGCCGCCATCTCCTACCTGCCGGTCCCCGACCTGTACCTCATCAAGCTCTTCTCCATCCTGTTTGATGTGCTGCTGGCCTGGGGCGGCCTGCGGCTGGTACGTCACTTCACCGGCAAAGACAGCATCCGTCCCCTGGTATGCTTCTGCGTCCTGCTGCTGCTGCCCACTGTGGTGCTCAACGGCTCTCTGTGGGGACAGTGCGACGCACTGTACGGCGCGCTCACCCTCCATGCCCTGGCTGATGCGCTGGAGAACCGACCCAAGGCCTCCGCCGCCCTGCTGGGCGTGGCCTTCTCCTTTAAACTCCAGACGGTGTTCATCCTCCCCCTGTGGGCAGTGCTTTGGATCGCCCGGCGCACCCGCTTCCGGGACCTGTTGTACTTCCCCCTGGCCTATGCCGTTACCTGCATCCCTGCTCTGCTGCTGGGCAAACCGCTGAGGGATATCCTGGGAGTCTATGTGGGCCAGACGCAGGAGGGCGCAGGGGCACTGAACTACAACTGCGCCTCCATCTTCTCCATGGTCCCCTACGGCACTCAAATTGACGAGGCTTTCGGCGCCCGCTTGGGCATTCTGGCGGCCTTTGCCCTGGTTTTGCTGCTGCTGGTGCTGGCCTTCTTGTTCCGGGACCGGCTGGACGATGGGGCTCTGCTGCTCTTCGGCATCACGCTTACGCTGGGCGTGCCCTTCTTTCTCCCCTATATGCACGACCGCTATTACTTCCTGGCTGACGTGCTCACCCTGGTCTGGGCCTGCACCCGTCCCACGGGCCTGCCTCCGGCAGTGCTGGTCCAGCTCTCCTCCCTCAGTGCCTATCTGACCTACCTGCGGATGAAATATACCCTGATCCTCACCCTGGGCGGTCAGATGTTCACCATGCTGCTGGAGAGCCTGATGGTACTGGCCGGACTCATCTTTACAGCAGTCCTGCTGATCCGGCATTTGTACGTCTCTTCCCCCTGTCTGCCTCAGGGTTTGGGCGAAAAAAACAAGAAATCCCGGAAAAGCGGTTGACGACTTGGAAACAATGTGTTACAATTTGGTTACAGTTTTTAAAAAGCAGTAACAACTTCCAAAAGGAGGCCAAAATGGCTACGCAAAGCATCCCTCTGACTTACAAGGGCCATCCGCTGCGTCGGAAAGACAGTCTGATCTATTACGGCAGCATGGCCGAAAAATATATCATTATGCTTCAGGTTCTGGATCAGAAGAAGGATCAGGATCTGGACATGGCCACCCGGGTATCCGTTCAGCTTCAGCTTACCGACCCTGACCTGAAGAGCCGGGACCGTGTGGTTAAGAAGACCGAGAAAGACAGCCTGTACGCCGCTATGGACGTGGCTTCCGTCTGGCTGGACCGGGCTCTGTCCGGCAAATAAGTTCCTACCCACCCAACGATCAGAACGGAGGAATTCTACCAATGATAACACCTGCCAAGCTTCTGCGCACCACGCTCCTGACCGTCGCCGTTTCCGCCGTCTGTATGATCGGCGCTTCCGCCGCCAGCGGTGTGGGCACCGTCAATACCGACGCCCTTCGCCTTCGCAACGAGGCCAACACCACTTCCACCATCCTGGCTACTGCTTCCGAGGGTGACACCGTCGTCATTCTGGAGGACGCCGGCAACGGTTGGTACAAGGTGGACTACAACACCGTGGAAGGCTATATGTCCGGCGAATACCTGACGGTCTCCGCTCAGGCCGATGTGACCATCGGTTACGGTCTGGTTCAGACCGGCGGCTCCACCCTGAACGTGCGCAGCGGGCCTGGCACCACCTACAGCAAGGTGACCACCCTCAACGACAACGCGGTTGTCACCATCGTGGGTATCAATAATGGCTGGTACAAGATCAAGACCTCCAGCGGTGCTGTTGGCTATGTCAGCAGCGAGTATATGGTGACCTGCAAGGACTCCGCCGGTTCCCGCGGCGACGGCACCACCGCCGTGGCTGTGGCTTCCGACAGCAGCATGGGTCAGCAGATCGTCAGCTACGCCAAGCAGTTCCTGGGTGTGCCCTATGTCTATGGCGGCAACGGACCCAATAGTTTTGACTGCTCCGGCTTCACCAGCTACATATATCGCCACTTCGGCTACACTCTGAACCGCACCGCTTCTACCCAGCTGTCCAACGGTGTGGCGGTATCCAAGAGTGAGCTGCAGCCCGGCGATCTGGTATTCTTCCGTTACAATACCTCTTACCCCGCCTCTCATGTGGGCATCTACATCGGCAACGGCCAGTTCATCCACGCCTCTACCAACAAGTATCAGGTGCAGATCGATCAGCTGATGACCGGCCACTACGCCAACGTATACATCGCCGGCCGCCGTATCCTGTGATTTTTGCTTGGCAGGTAAATATCATATGTGATCCGCCGCCCCGCCTGCACCGCAGGCGGGGCGGTTTTTTCTGAACACAAGAAAGGAGCGCCCGCTTTGAGCCGTTCTCCCGCCTTTGGCCATCTGCTGGCCCTGGCTGTCTCCATTGTGTGGGGCACCACCTACATCTCCACCAAGGTCCTGCTGGAAGCTTTCCATCCGGTGGAAATCCTCATCTTCCGCTTCGTGCTGGCCTGGGCTATTCTCTTCCTCTGTGCCCCAAAGCCCCATCTGCCCCGCAGTTTCCCATCCGAGCTGCCTTTCCTGGGGGCCGCCCTGTCAGGGCTCACCTTCTACTCTCTGCTGGAGAATCACGCCCTCACCTTTTCTATGGCCTCCACCGTGGGGCTCATCGTCTCCTCCGCACCCATGTTTACCGCCCTGCTGCTGTGGCTGTGCCGTCGAACCACCCGGCCTGGAGCCTCCTTCTTTGTGGGCTTTGTTCTCGCCATGGCAGGTATCGCCCTCATCTCCCTGGCGGAGGGGGAATCCTTTGACTTCAACCCCATCGGCTGTCTGTTGGCCCTGGGCTCCGCTATCAGTTGGGGCGTCTACGGTCTGTGTCTGGAGTCCGCCCAGCGTCAGGGCCTCAACGATCTGCTGGTCACCCGGAAGGTCTTTTTCTGGGGTGTCCTCTTTACCCTCCCCTTCTGCCTGGGTACCGGCATCACCTTTGATCTGACCCGGTTTGCCCAACCGGTGATGTTGGGCAATACGGTGTACCTGGGCGTGGTGGCCTCCGCTCTGTGCTTCCTGGCCTGGAATCGGGCCTCCGCCCTCATTGGCCCGGTAGCCACCAATGTGTATCTCTACCTGATGCCGGTGATCACCGTGGCCGCCTCCTTCCTCATCCTGGGGGAGCCGGTGACCCTTTTCACCCTGGGTGCCATCGTCCTCATCCTGGCGGGACTGTGGCTCTCTCAGCGCCGTTCCACCATCCTTACCACCTGATGAGAAAGGGGCCTGCCGCAGCCGCGGCAGGCCCCTCCGTTTTATGTCAACTAAACATATTGTTGAGTACGATACGGCTCACTTGGTCCCCATCAAAGAAGAAGAGGATGGCTGCCCCCCAGCCCTCCGGATCCGCGCAGTACCACAGATAATCTTCCCCGGGATACAGGCTCCAATAGTCGGTACGGGACAGCTTTTCCCCGTAGGCCGCCTCCACCTCCGCCCGGGTGGAACCCACCCGGATGCCCCGGTCGGTAGAGAGGTCGGTTCGTGTGGTCTCCAGCCGCTGGATGGCGTAGCTGCCGTCGGCATTGCGGTAGCACAGGGTCGAAAGGCCCTCCCACTCCATTTGCTGCCACCAGTCCCCCTCCTGGTAGATGGGGTCCGCGTCCTCCAGGACGGTAACCACAGGCTCCTCCCAGAAAAAGCCCACCTCACTGGCCGGCCCCGCCGGGTTGGGGTATCCGTCCCGCCACAGGGCCACTGTCCCATCCACCAGATGGTATCCCTGCTCCAGCGCAGCCTGCTCCACCGTTTCCCTGGGCACACTTTCACCCAGGACGGTAGTCATGTCTCCTCCCTGGCCCAGCTGGAACACCAGCCACAGGGGTTCCGGGTAGGCATACCAGTCTCCATTCTCCCAGCCGCTGCACCTTAGCTGATAGACCACACCGTAGGTCTCGTAAAGCTGCCGCAGGCCCAGGTAGCTTGCTTCATCGATCCGCATGGTGCGTCCTTCCGGCTGGAGCGGCGCTTGGTCGGCAAAGAAAATCGACATATCCGCCGGCCTGTTGCTGTAAAAATAGGCCACCGTAGCGCTCCGGGCTGCCAGCGGCATGGGCGTGTCCCGCAGCATGGCATCCGCCTCGGGGAAGGCGGTAAGGATGCCATGCTCCAGCATCCAGTACATAATCCGATAATTATAGGTGCCTACAGCAGCCAACCGTGTGGGCTCCATCTGTTCGGAATCATGCTCTCCCAGCGATCCGACGAAGGTATACTGCTCGCCCTTACGGAAAAAGAGCAGATCTTCCCCCACATAGGTACCGTTAGCCCCATAGGTAATTCCATAGCACTCCAGAGCGTCCATATCCCGCCATTCTTCCGCCAGATCCAACCGGCTCAAATCAGTAAAGCTGGTACGAAGGATCAGCTCCATAGGCGGTTCCGAATAGCCCACATGGTCTACCATATATTGCAGGACTTCTTCCTCCACCTGGGGAGGAATCCGCTCCATCACAAAACCGCCTTCCGGCACCCCGCCGGATGGGCCCCACTGATACCACAGGGGGGGATCAAAGCCGGTCAGTTCTTCCGCCGGAATGAGCAGCTCCTCCGTAAGCGGGTTATAGCGACGCCAGCTGCCGTCCGCATACACCAGCAAGCGCTGCCAGCCGTCCACAGCGTCCATCGCCGGGTCGGCATCGTCGGTCATGCAGGTGAGATAGAACTCCACCCCGCCGTCATTCCGGATGCGGAACCCGGTCACCGCCCCATCCTGGGCGGCCAGAGCCACCTCCGTACCCGCCAGTTCCCCGTTCAGGTACTCCTCCGCTCCCCGGCAGAGGGCATCCTCCGTGGTTCCCGCCAATTCCAGGGCCTCCGTCAGGGTGACCACTCGATCCTCCTGCCGGTCGTAGACCAGGGTGTAGATATCACCGTCGTTGCCGGAGCTGGCAGAGTCCAAATAGAAGATCAGGTTATCGTACCGTTCGGTGACCGCAGGATAAAGCAGGCACCGTTGGCCCCCTACCGTATTCATGGGGGCATCCATAACGGTCTGATACTGGCTTTTGAGGGCGGCCAGGGCCTGGTTGACCTCCTGGGCACCCTCTCCTTCCGCCGTCAGTCTGGGGATCTCAATATAGTTGCCCAGGGCATCATAATACTGGGTGTCCATTGTGAAACTTCCGGCCTGCGTAGTACTTCGGCAGGCCACCAGCCCTCCGCACAGGCCGATGGCCAGGGTCACCATCCCTACCAAAAGCAGGGCAGGCCGCTTGTGCCGGGCAAAGAGATTACGCAGGCGCTGCTCGGTGGCCTTTGCCGAGCCGCTCATA
Organism: Flavonifractor sp. An91; assembly: GCF_002159225.1. NCBI lineage: Bacteria > Bacillati > Bacillota > Clostridia > Eubacteriales > Oscillospiraceae > Flavonifractor > Flavonifractor sp. An91. The sequence continues at coordinate 47,217 of NZ_NFHA01000004.1, forward strand.
TGGGTGGACAGCCTGGTATGCGGCACCTTCATACTTGTTCCTCCCCTTCTGTTACCAATCCAGCTGTCTGTAGCTGATCTGCTCCAGCGTACCATTTTCGTTCCAGATATATACTGCCTCCTCTGGACGGCCCACATCCCCCCGGATGTGTTCCACCACCTGCCGGTTCTCCTCATCTAAGGTGAGGTTAGAAAATAGGACGTCGGAAAAGGTAAACTTGCTCTCCGCCTCGTCCCACAAAAACCAGCCATAGCTCACATTGTGAGGAAAGTGGTAATTGCTCAGCAGTCCCAGGTCGGTGGAGCCGTCAAAGTTCAGATCTCGAAGGTCCGGCTCCCCCAAGGAGGTGCCGTGAAACACAAACAGCCCGTCAAATCCATGATACCCGGTATACCAAACGTCCTCCGCTCCAATGGTCTGGAGCAGCCTTCCGTTCTCATAGACCCGGATCTGTTCCACCGCCAAGTAATCAGGCTCCTGGTCCAGAGGCTCCAGCTCCATCTCCACCGACAGCTCCCGCCCGGAGGCGGTGGTCAAGAGAAGTGTCTCAGTCTCCTTCCGGCTGTCTACTTCCCACAGGGCCTGCCGTACCTCCTCCTCGGTCCCGGTGACAACAGAAAGGATCAGGTTCATCTCCCCCTTGAGTACTTCCATCCCCAGCCAATCTGCGTTGCTCCAGACAGAGCTGGCCAGCAGGGTGTACCGCTGTCCGCACAGGGTCTCCTCCCCCGGAGTAACCTGGACGATCTGCCACTGGGCGGAGGTGTTGCTGGCCTGCCAGGGGTTGTCCTGGTCTCTGGTCCTGTCCTCCAGCACCTGGCGGAGCTCATCCATGATCTCATCCGGTACAGCCGTCTCTTCCTGGGTGAACTTGATGCGCTGGGAAAAATACCACTGCTTGTCGCCCGGATACACGGGTGCAAAATCCTCCGACTGCTGGAATAGCTCCACGCCGCCGGGACACAGCAGAGCCAGCTTGTCCTCCCAATAGGCCTGGTAGTCTGCCCAGGCCTTGGAATCCTGCTGCCGCAGGTCCCCCTCTACCGGCCAGACCCAGGTAAAGTCTGTGCCGTCAAAGGCGATCAGCCCCGCCTCGCCGTAGGTACTGCCCTGATGGCCCCCATTGACCGTATAGAGAAGATAATCCACACCGTCCTTTTGAAAGGTGGAAACCTGGGGCCTTCCCCCGGTGGTGCCGGTGGAAAATACCGGTCCAATCACCTGGCCCTGCACATCCTCCACACCGATAGCCAGAGTACAGTGGGGGTAATCGTCATAATAGTGTCCGGTAACCAGTGTGCCGTTCTCGCCGTTGATGCAGGTCAACAGTTCCTGATGGACATTCTCCCACAAATAGGTGTCGGTGGGATCGTACAGCCCCTCCAGCCGGGCAACCCCATCGGCCGCTCGCACCCGGCAGGCCACCAAGGAGCCGCACAGGCCGATGGCAAATCCCACCGCCATCACCAGGGCCAGGGCGGGCCGTCTGTGCTTGACAAAGAGATTGCGGACCCGTCCTTCGGTCTCCCTGGCCGAGCCGCTCATGGCCGTGGACAGCCGTGTTTTGGGTACTTTCATCCCGTTCCTCCCGTCATGTTTCCGATTGCAGTACCAGGTTGCCCTGGCTGTCCCAGCCGTAGGTGCGGGTCACCATGGCATCCCAGTCCCGGTTCCACATCCGCTCCTCCAGCTGCCCCTCCTCAGGCAGCAGGGTCAGTTCCCCGGCCAGGGTGGCCAGATGGCGGAACTGTCCCGCCTCACTGTCCCACACAAACCAGCAGCGGCAGGCGTTCTGGGTGGCGTCGCACAGCAGGCCGAACTCCTCCACCCCGTCAAAGTTGATATCCCGGGTCTCCACCGGCCCCCCTGCCGGGCTGTCGATATGGAAGCCCTGGAAGGTGTGGACCCCGTCGTCCGCCACATCCTCCGGTGTGATGGTCTGGACCACCTGGCCGTCCTTCAACAGCTGGACCTGGTCGTACAACATCGTTGTGACCAGTGCGCCCTCCTCCAGGGACGGGGTACACCGCAGGGCCAGGGTCAGGGTCTTGTCCCCACCCACGTCCAACTCATAGGTATCGGTAAAGTAGCCGTCGGAGGTATAGGTGATCTGGCTGCCGTCCCAGGCCGCTGTCCCCCAGAGGTAGCTGTGCCATTTGTCATACAATTCCGGGATACGCAGGACCTGCAGGCCATTCTCCCCGGTCTCCACATAGGCATTAGCTACGGCGTCCAGTTGGAACCGCTGGGCCAGCTTATTGTCCTCCACCTCCAGCACCACATAGGCGCAGGCGCCGTAGTTGGACCCGGGACTTGCCAGGGCGGCCAGCAGGGACTGTCGCTCTCTGGAGGTCATATGGAGCGGGGTGACCGTGGGGCGGGTGACCGCTGGATAACGCCAGGACAGCACCTCTCCGGTACCCAGGGTCACCACCATCTCCGTGGAACCCTGGTCCTGCCCGTCCGGCCAGGTTGCCCTAACCGTCAGATGGTCGTCTCCCACACCCTGGCCGTCCAGCGTGAGGTTCTCCAGATAACTGAGGCTGCTCCCATCCGGTAGGGGCTGTCCCTCCGGGGTAAGTACCACCTCGCTCCAGCCAGCCGCCTCCAGCAGCCGGGACAGGGGGACCCGCTCCTCCATCTCCCCCACGTTATCATAGGGCCAGACGTGGATAACCACCATCTGATCCTCCGGCTGGAAGGCCAGCTCCACCATGCGCCAATAGTCCCCCTCCAGGCCCAGCAAACCGGCTGCCGCCGCCTGGAGCTGCTGGGTCCGCAGGGACCCGTCCGGCCAATACCGGTACACCTGCAGGAAGAATTCATTCTCCACCAGGGCATCCACCGCCCCATCCCCGTCCAGATCCACCTGGTACAGGGGCATCCAGGTCTCCGTCAGCGGAAACTCTGTTCCGTCCTCCAGCCGGATCTGATAGGCGTAATTATGCACGCCATCGTCTGTCAAGGTGTGTGTCACGGTACCTGAAAGACCTAAAAGATCCGCAAAGGGCACCGTCTCCTCTCCCGGCCCGGTGAGGGCAAAGGCCGATTCCTCTCCCGCCGGGGCGGCGGAAATGGCCGTCTCCGACCGGCAGGCCACCAGGGAGCCGCACAGGCCGATGGCCAGGGCCACCACCGCCACCAGGCCCAGGGCGGGCCGCCGGTGCTTGACAAAGAGATTGCGGAGTCGTCCCTCGGTCTCTTTGGCCGAGCCGCTCATGGCTGTGGACAGCCGGGTCTTTGGTAATGTCATGCTTTCTCCTTTCTCAGGGCAGCCACGGCCTGCAAAATCGCTCTGCCGTAAGCGGCGTGTTCCTCCTGGGGCAGCCGCTTCAGGGCCCCCTCGTCGCAGGCCAGCTCAGTATCCCGCTCCACGGAGCGCACCATCAGCCACACCAGTGGATTGAACCAGTGGACGGCGTTCACCCACAGCACCAGAGTTTTCAGCCAAATGTCCCGGCGGCGGTAGTGAACCAGCTCATGGAGCAAGGCGTAGCGCAGTCCTTGACCTCCGGCGTCCTCTGGCAGCAGCAGCACCGGCCTGAACAACCCCGCCAGCATGGGTACCGCCAGCCCGGGGCACAGGCGCAGCCGTGGCCTGCGCTGGAGGGAGAGGCTGTCGCACAGTCCGTTGAACAGGCGGATAGTGCCCGCATCCTCCGCCGGGCGGCACCACCGGGCCAGGTATCTTTTAAACCGGAAATGGGCTATGAGATTCCACCCCAGCACTGCCGCACCACCGGTTACCCATAGGGCCAGCAGAATACCGCCCACCGTGATGGGGGCGGGCTGGGTCTGCTCTGTGGGCAGAACCTCAGGCGCAGGGGTGGAGACCGGGACAGACGAGGGTGCCGCAGATGGAGCCGCCGTCTGAACCGGCTGGGAGGGCTGAGCCGCACTGGGCCGGGGTGTCCGCATCGGCTGGTAGATCACCCGGTCCGGCGGCACCTGGATCTGTATGGGAGCGGTCTCTGCCCCGGCGGGCAGCAGCGGCAGGGGGACCGCCAGTCGGAGGGCCAGCAGCAGCCAGGCCCAGCACCGCCACCTGGCACCGTATCGTCCCCGGGTCAGTTTGGCCAACACCACCAACAGCAGGATTACCGCCCCGCCTCCCAGGCTCACGCCCGCCATGGAGGTCAAAAAGTCTGTCATCTCTGCTTCTCCCCGCTCAGTTTATCCAGCAGATCCCGCAGATCGTCCAGATCCCGCTCCTCCAGGCCATTTCTGGCCAGGGCCGCCAGGAAGTTCCGGGGAGAGCTACCGTACAGTTTGGAGAGCACCGCCTGGCTGTCAAAGGCCAGGTAGTCCTCCCGGCTGACCAGCGGGGTGTACAAGTTGCTCTTTCCCTCCCGGCGGACGGCCACAAAGCCCTTCTCCGCCAGGCGGGTCAGATAGGTATTCACCGTATTGGAGGCCCAGCAAAAGCCCTCCAGGGCGGTCTCCAGGGCAGAGCGTGGGGTATCCGGCCCCGAAGCCCACAGGGCTTTCATCACTTCTAACTCGGTATCGGGGAGTCGTTTCATCTCTATCACCAACTTCATTTGTAGTGGATATCATTATACTACATTTGAAGTGGATATTTGTCCAGTTACAATCCAGTTACAGGCATAAGAAAAGCCCTCTGCCGAACCGGCAGAGGGCTTTGGTTGTTTTATTCCTCGGTATGATCGCGGGCAGCCTGAGCGGCAGCCTGGGAAATATCCTCGTCGGACAGGGTCCCGTCCTTCTTGATCTGAGCGATACGGGCCTTGTTCTCCTCAATGTTGATCTTGGCGGTGGTGATCCGCTGGCAGAGGGCGGCGTAGCCCGGCTCCGGCGCACCTCCCCGCTCGGCATAGTAGAGCTTGCCGATCTCCAGATAGGCCTTGCGGATGGCGTCCTCCTCTCCGGAATTGTTGAGGGACAGCTTGGTGATCTCCATCAGCTGCTTGGACTTGGCCATGCCGGCCCGACCCAGGTCGGTGGCTTTATCCTTCAAATCATCAAAAAAGGCCATTTTCCTACCTCCTTGCGGTATAGTGGCTGAAATGCTGGCCCTATTCTACCCCCATTTTCCGGCGGACGCAAGAGAACGCCGGGGGATTTCACATAAATTTAATGCTTCTTTTTCTGGAAGGCAAAGAACCGCTGGCCGAAATAATTGAGGATGGTGTACAGGGCCATACCGCCCAGCTTGGTGAGGCGCTCTTGCCAGATGGGATCCATGCCGGTATTACCCAGCACCCAACCGGCGATGGGCTGGGCCAGGGCATAGGCAATCACATAGCACACCGCCACGTTGATGGCAAACTTTACCGCTGAGCGCAGGAAGGTCTCCTCACTGTGGAAGGTAAAGTGGCGGTTGAGGAAAAAGCTCATCACTGCGCCCGCCACATAGGCGATGGCGGTGGAGGGCCAGTAGCCCAGCCCCTCCAGCAGGAACATGAGCACCATGGACAGCAGGGTATTGCCCACCCCCACCAGCAGGAACTTGGGGATAGAATTATCAATCAGCTTTGCCATGCTTGTCCTCCAATACCTCACGAATCAGGAACCGGGGCCGCTCCTTAGTCTCCAGATAGACCTTGCCGATGTACTCACCAATGACGCCCAAAGAGAGCAGGATCAGTCCCCCGATGGCCCACACGGAGCAGATCAGACTGGCCCAGCCCAAAATGGTCTCACCCATGGCCCAGCGGACGATGGAGTAGATGAGCATGGCAATACTCACCAGAAACACCAGGAAACCCAGGCCAGTAATCATGCGGATGGGCTTCACCGACAGGGAGGTGATGCCCTCCATGGCAAAGGAGAGCATCTTTTTCAGGGGGTACTTGCTCTCACCGGCAAAGCGCTCTCCCCGCTCATACTCCACAGTACCGGTGCGGTAGCCGATCATGGGCACGATCCCCCGGAGGAACAGGTTGACCTCCTTGAACTGAGCTAACCCCTCCAGGGCCCGGCGGGACATAAGGCGGTAGTCGGCGTGGTTGAACACCGTCTCCGCCCCCATGGAGTTCATCAGCCTGTAAAAGCCCTCGGCGGTAAAGCGCTTGAAGAAGGTGTCCTTCTTCCGGGAAGAGCGCACGCCATATACGATGTCACACCCGGCATAATACTGCTCCACCATGGCGTCCACCGCATCGATGTCGTCCTGGAGGTCGGCGTCCATGGAGATGGCCATGTCGCACCGCTCCTTGGCGGTCATCAGCCCTGCCAACAGGGCGTTCTGATGGCCCCGGTTGCGGCTCAGGTCCACGCCGGAGAAGATGGGGCTGCTCTGGTGCAGCTCCTCAATGAGCTGCCAGGTCTTGTCCTTGGAACCGTCGTTGACAAAAAGAACCCGGCTCTCCCGGGAAATAGTTCCGGCAGCCATCAGGGCCTCCAGCTTTTCTTTCAGCCTGCGTGAGGTCTCTGGCAGCACTTCTTCTTCGTTGTAGCAGGGAACGACAATATAAAGAATATCTTCCATATCAATCCATCTTCCTTGCGTTTTTTGTTCTGTTTGGTCATTATACTCCCTTTGGACGAGAAAAACCACCATGAAGTTCCTCTCATCCAAACAAAGTCATGCTCAGCACAGGACAAATACACGCCAGCCTCCCTCAGCTTGTCCGCATCCCTCACTCCTCCAGTTTCTTTCGCAGCCGCTCCACCGCCCGGCGCTCAATGCGGGATACCTGGACCTGGCTCACCCCCAGCACCCGGGCCGCCCGGTCCTGAGTCATGCCCCGGTAGTAGCGCAGCAGGATCACCTGCTGCTCCCGGTCAGGCAGGGCGGCGATGGCGGTACGCAGGGCCTCACGCTCCACGATACCCTCCTCGATACCCTCGGTGCCCAACACACTCTCCAGGGTCAGGCCGTCCCCCGTCTCCATCTGGAGGGAGGCCACCGGCAGCCCCGCCTCCTCAGCGGCGGCAATCTCCTCCGGCTCCAGCCCGGTGGCCTCGGACAGCTGGGACAAGGTGGGTTCCCGGCCCAGGGATACCGACAGCCGTTCCCTGGCCGCCCGGATGGCCATCCCCCGCTCTTTCAGACCGCGGCTGACTTTAATAGCGCCGTCATCCCGTAGGTAGCGCCGGATCTCACCGGCGATCTTGGGCACGGCATAGGTGGAGAACTGACAGCCAAAGGCGGGATCGAAGCCCCGCACCGCCTTCACAAAGCCCAGGCAGCCCAGTTGATACAGGTCCTCCGGCTCCACCCCCCGGCCGTAGTAGCGGCGCACAATGGACCAGATCAGCCCACCATTCTCCTCAATGAGCCTGGCGCAGGCCTCGTTGTCCCCCCGGCGGGCCTCCTCCAGCAGGTCGGGGGTATCCGCCACATTCATTGCGCCCCTCCCAGCCGGCGGGAGATCCTGCGGCGCATGGTCACCACCGTTCCCTTCCCCGGGGTGGAGCGTACCTTCACTCCGTCCATAAAACTCTCCATAATGGTAAAGCCCATACCGCTGCGCTCCTCTCCGCCGGTGGTAAACATGGGGCGTCGGGCCTGCTCCACATCGGAGATGCCCACGCCCTTATCCTTGATCTGGATCTCCAGGGTGTGGTCCTCAAAGAGCCGCAGCCGCATCTGCACCGGCCCCAGCTTGTCCGGATAGGCGTGAACGATGCAGTTGGTCACTCCCTCGCTCACCGCCGTTTTGATATCGTTGATCTCCTCCAGGGTGGGGTCCAGCTGAGCGGCAAAGCAGGCCGCCGTGGTACGGGCAAAGCCCTCGTTGGCCGACCGGCTGAGAAAGACCACCGTGGCCTCATTCATCGGTTTCATTATGTACTTCCTCCGTCATTCAAATTTGATCAACCGGTCCAGCCCGGCTGCCCGAAGCACCTTGCCTGCCTGCTCAGGCACATGGACCACCTCCATGGTCCCTTCCAGCTCGCTCATCCGTCGGCTGGCCCGCAGCAGTACGGCGATCCCCGAACTATCCATAAAGCTGACGCCCCCCAGATCCACCGTCAGATGACGGGGCATGGTCAGGTCGATCTGCCGTACCAACTCGCCTAAAATCTGTCTGGCCCGGTGGTGGTCCACCTCGCCGTCAATGGCCGCGTACAGCGCCCGATTCTCTGCTTTGCAGGTCACTGCCATGGCATATCCCCCCTGTACAAAAAAATCGCAGTATACCAATTTTTGGTATACTGCGATCCTATCACAGATGGGGTATATATTTTGTCGAAGGACTCACCGGACCAGGGAAAAATCGGTAAAGATCCACTTCTCCCCCACTTTTTCGTAGGGGAAGTCAAACGTCAGGGTATCCACCACCGCGCCGTCCTGCTCCGGGTCCAGCACTTCCACCGTCACCCGGACGGTACAGCGGTTTGGGTCTCCGTCCCGCAGGACCTGGGCGGTCTCGGCGCCTCTGGTAATGTCGGTGCCCCGGCCGCCGTCCTGGACGTAGAGGACGCCGTCGATGTCCACATACTGGGTTCCGTCATAAGGCAGCAGCTTTTCCACCAGATCGTCGGAAAAGAGGCTCTTGAGGTAACCCCGCAGGCTGACCGTGCTGTCAATGCCGGGATAGTCTACCCGATAATAGGTGGCACCGTCTACCTCGCGGCTGTCCGTTTCATCAAAGGGCAGGGGCTCCACCTGGAACCACCAGAAGGCCTGCACCGCCGCCCGGTAGGCGGACAATACCTCCTCATCGTTAGGTCCGTCATAGGCCGTGGGGGTAGGCGAAGGCTCCGCAGAGGGCTCCGGCTCCACAGAGGCCGTAGGTTCCGGCATAACAGTGGGTTGGGCCGTGGGGGTAGGTGAAGGCTCCGCGGAGGGGGTAGGTTCGGCGCTCTGCTCCACCTCAGGCGTGGATGCGGCACTGGGCAGCGCGGTAGATACCGCCCCGGTATCCTGACAGGACCCGGTACATCCGCCCAGCAGCAGCAGTACCGCCAGCAATGGGATCAGTCTTTTCAACGCTCCAACCTCCTTTCCACGGCCTGGGTCAAACTGGGCCGTACAATATTACTGTACATTTTATCCGATTCTGCTCTGGAGCACAACCACAGTTGTGTAACAAAGTATGACAATATGGGCACAGAAACGCCGCCATCCGCGTTCGATGGCGGCGTTTCTCTGTTTTTCGAGAATTTTATCAGCCCAGCGCAGCCGCAGATTCTTCCAGCTTGACCAGCAGAGCCTTCAGCTTATTCGCCCGCTCCCGCTCGGCCTCCACTACCTGGGCGGGGGCCTTGTTTACAAAGCCGGGGTTATTCAGCTTGGTCTCCAGCTTGTCCAGCTCCTTGCGGTTCTTGTCCAGCTCCTTCTGGATGCGGGCCTTCTCCTTCTCCAGATCCACCAGCTCAGCCAGGGGCAGATACAGCCGGGCCGCATGGGTGGCGATGGTCACCATACCCTGGGCGTCCACCGTATCGGTGGCCTCCACCACCTTCACGTCGCTGGCATAGGCCAGACGCTTCAGGAAGGGAGTGCCCTGGTGGAACACAGCCTGCTCCAGGGTGGAGACGGTGAGCTGCGCTTTCTTGGAGGGGGGCACGTTCATCTCGGCCCGACGGGCACGGATGGCCCGGATGGCGTCCATGATGAGCTCCATAGCCTTCTCTTCCTCGGGGAAGTCCAGGTTGGCGTGGTGCTCCGGCCACTGCTGGAGCATCAGGTAGTCGCCCTCATGGGGCAGGGCCTGCCAGATTTCCTCGGTGATGAAGGGCATAAAGGGATGGAGCAGCTTGAGGATCTGGGTGAGCACATAGCACAGCACCTGCTGAGCCCGCACCTTGGAGTCCTCGTCCTCGCCCTGGAGGCGGGTCTTGGTCAGCTCGATATACCAGTCGCAGTAGGAATCCCAGATGAAGTCGTACACCTTCTGGGCGGCCACGCCCAGCTCGTAACGCTCCATATTCTCCGTGATCTCGGGGATGACGCTGTTCAGCTTGGACAGGATCCACTTGTCCTCCAGCTCCAGCTTCTCAGGCAGCTGGCACTGGTCGATGGTCAGGTTCATCATCAGGAAGCGGGAAGCGTTCCAGATCTTGTTGGCAAAGTTGCGCATGGCCTCGCACCGCTCGGTGTAGAAGCGCATATCGTTTCCGGGGGAGTTGCCGGTGACCAGGTTGAAGCGCAGGGCGTCGGCGCCGTACTGGTTGGCCATCTCCAGGGGGTCGATGCCGTTGCCCAGGGACTTGGACATCTTGCGGCCCTTGTCGTCCCGCACCAGGCCGTGGATGAACACGGTGTGGAAGGGGGGCTTGCCGGTATGCTCACAGCCGGAGAAGATCATGCGGGCCACCCAGAAGAAAATAATGTCGTAGCCGGTGACCAGCACGTCGGTGGGATAGAAATACTTGTAGTCCTCGGTCTCCTCAGGCCAGCCCAGGGTGGAGAAGGGCCACAGGGCAGAGGAGAACCAGGTGTCCAGCACGTCCTCCTCCTGCTTGATGTTGTGGGAATGGCAGTGCTCGCACTCGGTGGGATCGTCCTCGGACACGGTGATGTGACCACACTCCTGGCAGGTCCAGGCGGGGATCTGGTGGCCCCACCACAGCTGGCGGGAGATACACCAGTCATGAACGTTCTCCATCCAGTTGGTGTAGATCTTGGAGAAGCGGTCGGGGACGAACTTGACCTCACCCTCGTTGACCACCCGCAGGGCCTCCTCGGCCAGGGGCTTCATCTTGACAAACCACTGGGCGGAGATGAGAGGCTCCACGTCGTTGTGGCAGCGGTAGCAGGTGCCCACGTTGTGCTGGTGGGGCTCCACCTTGACCAGATACCCCTGCTCCTCCAGGTCGGCCACAATGGCCTTCCGGGCCTCGTAGCGGTCCATGCCGGAGTAGCGGCCGTAGCCCTCCACCACCTTGCCGTTGTCGTCCAACACACGGATGGTCTCCAGGTTCTGCCGCAGGCCCACCTCAAAGTCGTTGGGGTCGTGGGCGGGAGTCATCTTCACGCAGCCGGTGCCGAACTCCATGTCCACATACTCGTCGGCCACAATGGGCATCTCACGGCCCACCAGGGGCAGAATGCACTTTTTGCCCACAATGTCCTTGTACCGCTCGTCGTTGGGATTGACCGCCACGCCGGTGTCGCCCAGCATGGTCTCGGGCCGGGTGGTGGCCACGATAACATAGCGGCCCTCCTCCCCCTGGATGGGATAGCGGATGTGCCAGAAGTTGCCCGGCTTGTCCTGATACTCCACCTCGGCATCGGACAGGGCGGTAACGCAGTGGGGACACCAGTTGATGATGCGGGAACCCTTGTAGATCAGGCCCTTCTTGTACAGGGAGACAAACACATGGCGGACAGCCTTACTGAGGCCCTCGTCCATGGTAAAACGGGCCCGGGACCAGTCGCAGGAGGCGCCCAGTTTCTTCTGCTGCTCCACAATGCGGTTGCCGTACTTGTGCTTCCAGTCCCACACCCGCTCCAGGAATTTCTCCCGGCCCAGGTCGTAGCGGGACAGGCCCTCGTTCTTGCGCAGCTCCTCCTCCACCTTGATCTGGGTGGCGATGCCGGCGTGGTCGGTGCCGGGCACCCACAGGGCGGCGTAGCCCTGCATCCGCTTGAAGCGGATCAGGATATCCTGGAGGGTGGAGTCCATGGCGTGGCCCATGTGGAGCTGGCCGGTGACGTTGGGGGGCGGCATGACGATGGTGAAGGGCTTTTTATCGGGATCACGGTGGCCCTCAAAGCAGCCGTTTTTCTCCCACATCTCGTAGACGCGGCCCTCCACCTCCTGGGGTTCATAGACCTTGGGAAGTTCTTTCTTCATCTGTTACACTCCTTTTCGGGGCAAAAAAGGTTCGCCCCAAGCTGTTGCTCAGGGCGAACCTGTTAGTCCGCGGTACCACCTGAATTTCCTCAAATGAGGACACTCATTGCCTCTGTAACGGGAGGATTCCGCCGCCCCCTACTGTGGTTCAGGGGCAGAGCTCTGGGACGACCTTCCCCCCACCGCCGGAGAGCCTTGCACCAAACCGGCTCCTCTCTGTACCTTTCGCGGGGGTACTCCTTCCCATCTTAGCCTTTGGGACATAGTATATGCACTTTTCGGGAAAATGTCAAGCCTCTGGCTTACCGCAGTTCCTTGTCGCAGTAAGCGCAGCAATCCACGCCGCCGTTCTGCTTCACCAGGGGGGGCAGGTAGTGCTCGGTCTGGGTGATGCAGTTAGGGTTGGAGCACACCGGCTTGGTACCGATCTCCACCGCGCCGGGGCTCATACGGTCCTGATTAGCCAGGTCGGTGAGCAGCGCCATACGGGCATACATACCATAGCGGGCCTGCTCAAAGTAGACCGCCCGGGGATCGTCGTCCACGTCGATGGCGATCTCGTCCACACGGGGCAGGGGATGCATCACCAGCAGGTTCTTCCGGGCCCGGTCCAGCTTCCGGCGGGTGAGGACGTAAATGCCCTTGCACCGCTCGTACTCCAGGGGGTCCACAAAGCGCTCCCGCTGGATACGGGTCATATAGAGCACATCCAGCTGGGGAATGACGGCCTCCAGGCCGGTGACCTCGGTAAACCACATATCATTCTCCCGCATGAAGGCCCGCATATATTCGGGCACCGCCAGCTCACGGGGAGCAATGAGGAAAAACTTGATGCCCTTGAACTTGGCCAGGGCCTTGATGAGGGAGTGAACGGTACGGCCGTTCTTCAGGTCACCGCACAGGCCCACGGACAGACCGTCCACACCGCCCCGCAGGCGGGTGATGGTGGTCAGGTCGGCGGTGGTCTGGGTGGGGTGCATATGGCCGCCGTCGCCGGCGTTGATCACCGGTACATCAGAGTAAAGAGAAGCGGCCTTGGCTGCGCCCTCCTTGGGGTTACGCATGACCACCACATCGGCGTAGCCGGACACCATCTTGATGGTGTCCTTCAGGGTCTCGCCCTTGGCGGTTGAGGTAGATTTAGGATCGGCAAAGCCGAACACGGTACCGCCCACCCGCAGCATGGCGGTCTGGAAGGAAAAGTTGGTGCGGGTAGAGGGCTCATAGAACAGGCTGGCCATCACCCGCCCCCGGCAGGCGTCCATAAAATCGGCGGGGTGGTCCATAATATCACTGCACCGCTGGTACAGGGAATCCCACTCCGCCCTTGACAGGTCTCCAAAGTCGATCAAATGCCGCATGACGCTTCATTTCCCCTTTTGAATTTTTTCTATCGTATCATATTCCCCCCCGTTCCGGCAAGAGCAGAATGGACAAATTTCCTACTTTTTTCCCACTCCTCCTTGACATCTACGCCGTTCAATCTGCCCGGCTCTGTGTAAAGACTGACAGGGTATCCTTTGCTCAGGTTATGCCCACACTAAAAAGCAAAGGAGGCTATGCCATGTCGCTGTTTTGGATCTTTCTAATTTATAGCTTTGTCGGCTTTCTCATCGAGGTAGGCTATGCCCGGCTGAGTGGTGAATCCAAGCAGGACCGGAAGTGCCGCCTGCTTCTTCCCATCTGCCCGGTCTATGGGTTGGGCGCGCTGGGTCTGCTCCTGCTGCCGGAGTGTGTGCGGGCCCAGCCGCTTCTGCTGTTCCCCGCCGCGGTTCTGATCTGTACGGCGGCAGAGCTTCTGGCGGGTCTTTTTTATGAAAAAGTCTTTCTGGTGTCCTTCTGGGATTACTCCCATTTGCCCCTGCATCTGGGCCGGCACATCTGCCTCCGTTTCTCCCTGTACTGGGGCGCATTGACTCTGGCCCTCTATTATTTGCTCCATCCAACGATTGCCTGGCTGGCTGCCGCCATTCCAACCTGGGCCACACCACCCGCTGCGGCTTTGTTGTGCGTAGATACGGTACTCACCGCCCTTCTGCTGCGCCGAACACGGGATACCGGTTCTCTACGCTGGTATGTCCGGCTGTTCCGACGAAAGCCAGCGTGAAAAACGCCCCCTTTCAGATTTTTGTATCTGAAAGGGGGCGTCCCTCATGCCCGTCTCAGGTCATTCAGAGTCTCGTCAATCTTCTTCTGGGATACGTAAGCCTGGGCTACCGAGAGGATCTGCTCCAGGGTGATGGAGCGGGCAGCCCCCAGGATGGGATGCTTGAATAGCATAGGGAACCGGCGCTGAAGCACCGCCCGGCTGCCCGGATGGTCCAGCAGCTCCCCTACTGTAATCTGATTGCGTTTGAGTTCCATGCGCTCACCTCCACCCCAGTCTATGCGCCAGTGCCGCAGATTTGACTTGCGGGCTGATGTGGGGCAGACTATAATGGTGTGCATACCATATATCCGGATAAGGAGGCCCCACTTTCTATGATCCATTCTCTGGATAACCATGTTCCTCAGCTCCACCCGGAGGCCAGAATCGCCGCCAATGCCACCCTTGTGGGCAAGGTATCTGTCGGCCCCGCCGCCAGCATCTGGTACGGCGCGGTTCTGCGGGGCGATGAGTGCTCCATCCGCCTGGGCGCAGGCTCCAACGTGCAGGACCAGGCGGTGGTCCACGGCGACCCGGACTTTCCCACTGTCATCGGTCGGGATGTAACTGTAGGCCACGGCGCCATCCTCCATGGATGCACAATAGAAGACGGATGCCTCATCGGTATGGGCGCCATCCTGCTCAACGGCTGCGTCATCGGTGCAGGCAGTCTGGTGGCGGCCGGGGCGCTGGTCACCCAGAACACGGTAATCCCGCCGGGCAGCCTGGTGATGGGTTCCCCTGCCAAAGCGGTCCGGCCCCTGCGCCCGGATGAGCAGGAATCCCTGCCCCACTCCGCCCAGCTCTATCGGGAGCTGTCTGCGGCCCAACTTCCCGCTGTCGGTCAGGAGGTAACAACATGAAAAAAGAGCATCACCCCAAGGGACAGCGCCGACAGGCGCTGAAAGAAGAGGTAAAGGCCAAACCCGGTGTGACCGCAGTCTATATCATTCTCCGGGCCCTGGTTATTGTGGCCATCGTGGCCCAGTCCTTCAAGGGTAATTTTGAGAACGTGTTTCTGTGTGTTCTCACCCTGTTTCTCTTTACGCTGCCTTCCTTCCTGGAGCGCACCATTCGTGTGGAGATTCCGGACACGCTGGAAATTATCATCTTACTTTTCATCTTTGCCGCAGAAATCCTTGGTGAGATCCAAGCCTACTACATCCAGTATCCCTACTGGGACACCATGCTTCATACCCTCAACGGTTTCCTGTGCGCTGCCATCGGCTTCTCTCTGCTGGACATCCTCAACCGGAATGAAAAACTAAAATTCAGCCTCTCTCCGGTCTATCTGGCTGTGGTAGCCTTTTGCTTCTCTATGACCATCGGCGTGCTTTGGGAGTTCTTTGAGTTCTCGATGGACCAGCTCTTCCTGCTGGATATGCAGAAGGATACCGTGGTCAATTCCATTGGCTCGGTGATGCTGGACCCCACCGGAGGCAATCACCCTGTCTCCATCAAACATATTACAGATGTGATTGTGGTCACTGCCGACGGCGCCCAGCAATCTCTGGGGCTGGGCGGCTATCTGGACATCGGCATTATCGACACCATGAAGGATCTGTTCGTGAATTTTATTGGCGCTGTGGTCTTTTCCACCATCGGCTTCTTTTATGTGAAAAACCGCGGCAAGGGCAAATTTGCTCCCCAGTTTATCCCCACTGTGGTGGACGATGTGGAAACAACGGCAGATCAGGACGATCCCACACAGAATTAAGCTGCTTTGCTCCTCTGTTTTTCCACCTACTCTCCCCTTTTGGCAGATTTTTTTACTACATACCTGCATAGAGTTCCTCCATTCCGCCCATACTAGGAGCGTACCACGGTAACAAGGAGGAATTTGCAATGAACCAGACCCCTAACAACAGCATCAAGTGCTCCGTCACCAACTGTGCCCATCACTGCGGCGGCCAGAACTACTGCACCCTGAATGAGATCAAGGTCGGCTGCTGCGAGCCCAACGCCACCAAGTGCGCCTCCACCGAGTGCGCCTCCTTCCAGCTGGGCCAGCACTAAGCACCTGAGCAACAAAAAACAGGACCTGCGAAAGCAGGTCCTGTTTTTTGTATTTGGAATTACTCCTTGGGCTCGGCAGGGGCCTCGGCCTTGGGAGCCTCCGCCTTGGGGGCGGCGGCGGCAGCAGGGGCAGCCTTGGGCGCCGCAGGCTTGACCTCGGGCACCTTGCCATCCACGGTGATCAGCTTGCGGGGGCACTTCTGGGCGCAGATGCCGCAGCCAATGCACTTCTCGTAGTCGATCACGGCCAGGTTGTTGACCATGGTGATGGCTTCCTTGGGGCAGTTCTTCATGCACAGAGAACAGCCAATACAGCCGTTGTCGCACACCTTCCGGGCATACACACCCTTGTCATGGGAGGAGCAGGGAATGGTGACGTGACGCTTGGTCTTGTAAGGCTCCAGAGCAATGATGTGGCGGGGGCAAACGTCCACGCACTTGTTACAGGCCTTACACTTCTCCTCGTCCACCTTGGCCACGCCGTCGATGACGTGAATGGCGTCGAAGGGGCAGACCTTCTCACAGGAGCCCAGGCCCAGGCAGCCGTAGGAGCAGCCCAGGTCGCCGCCGCCGGGCAGCTTGGAGGCGGCCACGCAGTCGTGGAGACCCACATAGTTGTACTGCTTGTAGTTCTGACCGCAGCCGGTGCAGTGGACCTGAGCGATCATCTTGACGGAGGCGCCGGCAGCCACGCCCATGATCTCGCCGATCTGAGCGGCAACCGCATCACCGCCGGCAGCACAAGCGTTGACAGGAGCAGTGCCCTTCACCACAGCGGCAGCATAGCCGGAGCAGCCGGGGAAGCCGCAGCCGCCGCAGTTGGCGCCGGGCAGGCAGCCCAGAATGGCCTCCTCCCGGGGGTCCACCTCAACGGCGAACACCTTGGCGGCAATGGCCAGGACCAGGCCGAAGATGGCGCCCAGCACAGCCAGGACCACAACGGCAAAGATAACAGTATTCATATCCATGATTCATCCGCCTCCCTTAACCAAAGACCTTCAGGCCGGAGAAGCCCATGAAGGCCAGAGCCACCAGGCCGGCGGCCATCAGGGCGATGGGGAAGCCCTCAAAGGCCTTGGGGCACTTGGAGAACTCCATCCGCTCACGAATGGAAGCGAAGATCACGATGACCAGCAGGAAGCCGATACCGCCGGTGACGCCATATACCACGCTGGTAATAAAATCGTAGCTGTTCTGGGTGTTCTGGAGCACCACGCCCAGCACGGCGCAGTTGGTGGTAATCAGGGGCAGGTACACGCCCAGGGCCTCATAGAGGGAGGGCATGGACTTCTTCAGGAACATCTCGATGAACTGCACCAGGGCGGCAATGACCAGGATGTAGGTCACAGTCTGCATGAAGGTCAGCCCCAGGGGCACCAGAATCAGCTCATTGATGGGCCAGCAGATAGCGGAAGCCAGACCCATAACGAAGATAACGGCCAGGCCCATACCGGAGGCCGTCTCCACCTTCTTGGACACGCCCATAAAGGGGCAGATACCCAGGAACTGGGCCACGATGAAGTTATTGACCAGGATGGCGCCAAGGGCCACGGTAAACAGGTTTGCCCAATCCATTACTTGGCCACCTCCTCAGTCTTTTTCTCGCCCTTCTTGGGCTTGTTCAGAATGTACTGCATGGCAGCGATGAGCACGGCCAGCGTGATGAAGCCGCCCACAGGGAGAATCATGCCCAGAGCGGGGATGCCCTCGGGCAGGATACGAATGCCGGCGGCAGTGCCCAGGCCGAAGGCCAGGTTGCCGTCCTTGCCGATCTCCAGCAGGCCGCCCATGATGGTGCCGTTGCCCAGGAACTCACGGACCACACACATGATTACCAGGATCATGGTATAGCCCAGGCCCTGGAAGATACCGTCCATGGCGGAAGCGCCGATGCCGTTCTTGTAGGCAAAGGACTCGGCACGACCCAGAATGATACAGTTTACCACGATCAGAGGGATAAACAGACCCAGGCTGGCCGACAGAGCAGGTACGAATGCCTGGAGCATCAGGTCCACGATGGTCACGAAACCGGCAATGACCACGATGAAGCAGGCAATACGAATATTGTTGGGAATAATCTTACGCAGAGCTGCGATGATAATATTGGCCAGGGTCAGGATCACCAGCACGGACACACCCATACCCAGTCCGTTGAACAGAGTGGTGGTGATGGCCATGGTGGAACACATACCCAGCAGCTGGACGGTAACGGGGTTCTGATAGAACAGACCGTCCATCAGTTGTTTTCTTGCATTCATGGTTTGTTCCCTCCTTAACCCATGCTGGCCGCGGCGGCAATAGCGGAGGAAACCGCCTCGCATACGCCTCGGGAGGTGATGGTGGCGCCGGTGAGCGCGTCGATGGTGCCGCCGTCCTTGGTCACATGGACCTCACCAGTGGCACCAACGAACTGGGCACGGAAATCCTCCTTGCTGGCGTTGGAACCCAGGCCGGAGGTCTCGCCGGTCTTGACGATGGACACACCGGAGCAGGCTCCGCTAGCGTCCACGCCTACCATAATGGTCAGGTTGCCGCTGAAGGAAGTGGCAGGCTTGACCTGCACCACATAGCCGGCGTCGCCGGCGCTGTAGACGTCTTCCACGGTAGCGTCGCCGCCGGTGTACTGATCGGTAACCTTCTCATAGCTGTCGGCAGGCAGCACAGCAGCCATGGCCTCCTGGGTGGTCTTTTCGTTGTTGGCCGCAATGTAGGGCTTGGTGACCTCATTGGTCAGGCCCAGCAGCAGAGCGGTAACGGCGCAGATAGCAAACAGCACAATGACCAGAGTGGCCATGCCGGCTTCTTTCTTCTTAGTAACAGTTTCGCTCATGGCTTAGCCCTCCTTTCCGGCTTTGGCCTTTGCCTTGGCGGCGGCCTTCATTTCCTTGGTAACGCCGTAACGGTTGGGCTTGCCCACCTTGTCAATGAGCCACACGCAGCAGTTCATGATCAGGATGGAGTAGGACACACCCTCGGGATAGCCGCCGAAGTAGCGGATAAACACGGTGAGCAGACCGCAGCCGATGCCAAAGATGACCTCGCCCTTCTTGGTGACGGGGCTGGTCACATAATCGGTAGCCATGAAGAAGGCACCCAGCATCAGGCCGCCGGTGCACAGCTGATAGAGCATCCAGGTCAGCCGGTCATTGCCGCCCATGGGGAAAGCAAAGGTGAGCACGGCCACAGTGGCGATGTAGGCCACGGGGATGCGGGCACGGATCACGCCGCGCCAGATCAGGTACAGGCCGCCCAGCAGCAGCATGAGGGCGGACACCTCGCCGATACAGCCGCCCACATTGCCCACGAAGGCGTCCAGCAGGGAGGCCTCGGGCAGCAGGCCGCCGTGCATGAAGTCGGCGGACAGGGGGGTGGCGCCGGTGACGATGTCAGCGCCGGACATGGTGACCTCACCGGAGATGAGGCCGGCCCACTTGTCGGTACCGATACCGGGCACGATCCAGGTGGTCATGGCCACAGGATAGCACAGCATCAGGAAGGCACGGCCGCCCAGGGCGGGGTTCATGAAGTTCTGGCCCAGGCCGCCGAAGAGCTGCTTGACCACCACGATGGCGAAGAAATCGCCGATGATCAGCATCCAGTAAGGCAGAGTGGGGGCGCACACGAAGGCCAGCAGCACGCCGGTAACGGCAGCGGACAGGTCCTTGTTGGCGCAGGACTTCTTCATCAGCTTGCGATAGCCCCACTCAAAGAACTCGCAGGCCACCACAGAGATCAGCGTGGCAACGAGAGCACGGGGGCCGAAGAACACCACGCCCATGACCAGGGCGGGCACCAGCGCGATGAGCACATCGCGCATCAGGTTCTGGGTATCGATGGGGGAGGCCACGTGGGGGGACGAGGCCACCGTCAGATTCAGCTTCTTTTCCTCATTCATGCTTTGGCCGCCTCCTTTGCCGCTTTTTCCTTGGCCGCCAGGTTCCGCAGTTCACCCTTGGTCACGCGGAAGGACTGGACCAGATGGATGCGGGCGGGGCAGATGTAGTTGCAGGAACCGCACTCGATGCAGTCCATAACGTTGAGGGCCTCCGCCTCTTTCCACATACCCTTGCCGGCATACAGGTGCATATACACGGGAGTCAGATGCATGGGGCAGACGTTGACACAGCGGCCGCAGCGCAGGCAGACCTCTTCCTCCACCACGGGGGCAGCCTCGTGCTTGGTGAGGCAAAGCACGGCGTTGGTGCCCTTGATGCAGGTCACGTTCAGGTCATACTGAGCGATACCCATCATGGGGCCGCCGGTGAGGATGCGCTCAGGCTCCTCCTTGAAGCCCTTGGCCTCGTTGATGAGCTCCTGGAAGGACACGCCCAGGGGCACCATCAGATTCTTGGGCTCCTGGATGGCGTCGCCAGTGACGGTGATCACACGGTGGGTGACGGGCTTGCCCTCCACCACGGCATCGTACACAGCAGCAGCGGTGCCCACGTTGAACACGGCGCAGCCCACATGGGCGGGCAGGCCTCCGGGAGGCACCTCACGGCCGGTGATGCGCTGGATCAGCTGCTTCTCAGCACCCTGGGGGTACCGGGTCCGCAGAGACTCCACAGTGATGTCACCCTTGCCGCCCACCAGAGCACGCAGGTGCTCGATGGCATCCTCCTTGTTGGCCTCCACACCGATCACGCCGCTCTTGAGGCCGAAGGCCTGCATGAGGATGCGCAGACCGCCCACAACCTTCTCGCCATACTCCAGCATGAGGCGATGGTCGGCGGTGATGTAGGGCTCACACTCGGCGCCGTTGAGGATCACGGTGTCCACCTTGCCGATGCCCGAGCTGATCTTCACATGGGTGGGGAAGCCGGCGCCGCCCATACCGGTAAGGCCAGCCTCCTTCACGATGTTGACGATCTCATCGGTGCTCAGCTTGGTGTAATCGGGATGGGGAACGAGCTCGGAGCCCCAGGTATCCTGGAAGTCGTTCTCGATCACCACCGACATACACTTGCCGCCGCCCACATAGGGACGGGGCTCCACCGCCTTGACCTCGCCGGAGACCGAAGCGTGGATGGGGGCGCCCAGACCGGCGATCTCGCCGATCTTCTGACCCACCTTAACGTGATCGCCCACAGCAACGATGGGCTTACAGGGAGCACCGATATGCATGGACATAGCGATGACCACCTGCTTGGGAGCAGCGCTCAGAGGCGCTATCTCCTTGTGGCGTGCCAGCTCCTTCCGGTCATGGGGATGCACGCCGCCGTAAAAGCTTTGCTTCATAGGTCCACCTCGCAAATCTGACCCACACACGGGCCATTTTTCTGAGTTGTTTGACCGGTATCTCAAACAGAATTATCATATCGCAAAGCACACAAATTGTCCAGTTAAAACCGTCAAATTTCTCACCGTTTTTTCATTTAAACTCACCGGTTTTATCAAAAAGCTGAATTCTTCCTTGCTTTTCCTCCTTTTTAAAAACTATACCAGCCAGTTTTCCAATTGGCGGAACCGTGGATTCTGTCCCCCTGTCACGGTACTTTACTTGTTTAAAATGCAGAAGTTTCAAATGGCAGATTGACAAAACCCACCGGGAAAGCTATGATTATACCTACAACTTGCAGTTCATCCTCTGGGATGGACGCTTCAAATGCGATGACCGGGACAGTACGGGCGGCGCATAAGCGCAGAGAGGGAGCGGTTGGTGTAAGCTCCCGTGAGGCCGCATCGGAAGGTCACCCGGGAGCGGCTCCGCCGAAGGCAGTAGGCGGGGACGGTTACCCTCCGTTACCGGGGCATGAGTGCGCGGGTATGCCCGCGAAGTTAGGTGGTACCACGGAGTGTCATGGCGGCTTCGTCCTATGGGACGAAGCCGCCATGTTATTTTTCTCCCATACCAGCCAAAGGAGGTCTTTTCCACCATGAGAATGAAAACAGCCCAGATCCTGATGGAATGTCTGCTGGAGCAGGGGGTGGATACCGTATTCGGTTACCCCGGCGGCACCATTCTAAATGTATACGACGAGTTCGAGCTGCACGGCTATAAGGATAAGATCCGTCACATCCTCACCGCCCACGAACAGGGCGCTTCCCACGCCGCTGACGGCTACGCCCGGGCTACCGGCAAGGTGGGTGTGTGTTTCGCCACCTCCGGCCCCGGCGCCACCAACCTGACCACCGGTATTGCCACCGCCTACTACGACTCCTCCCCCGTGGTGTTCATTACCTGTAACGTCAGCGAGAACCTGATCGGCAAGGACTCCTTCCAGGAGGTGGATATCACCGGTATCTCCATGCCCATCACCAAGTGCAACTACCTGGTAAAGGACCCCAACCAGCTGGCCGACGTGATCCGGGAGGCCTTTGCCATTGCCCGCACCGGCCGCCCCGGTCCGGTTCTGGTGGACATCGCCAAGAACGTCACCGCCGCTGAGGCGGAGTACGAACCCCTGCCCCTGTCTGAGCACCCCAACCATGGCCGTCTGGCCGCCATGCTCCGCCGGGCCAGCCATGAGCTGAAGGCCCCCGAGCCCGACGCCGGCGACATCCAGACCCTGCTGGACATGATCGAGGAGGCCCGCCGTCCCCTGGTGCTGGTGGGTGGCGGCGTGATCCGCTCCAAGGGCGCTGTGCCTCAGTTCCGGAAATTCATTGAGACCCTCAATGCTCCGGTGGCCTCCACCATTATGGGCGGCGGTGCCTGCCCCGGTGACCACCCGCTGTTCACCGGCATGATCGGAATGCACGGCTCCCACGCCTCCAACCACGCCAGCGATCAGTGCGACCTGCTCATCGCCATTGGCTGCCGCTTCTCCGACCGGGTGGCCACCGACCCCGCCACCTTCGCCCCCAACGCCAAAATCGTCCACATCGATATTGACCGCGCCGAGATCGATAAGAACGTGGTCACCGACCACCACATCATCGGCGACGCCCGTCGGGTGCTGGAGCTGCTCAACACCAAGCTGCCCGCCCACGACTATCCCGAGTGGAAGGAATGGGTGTTCTCCCACAAGGAGATCCCCCTGAAGAAGGACGACATTCTCCACCCCCATGAGATTCTGGAGACCATTCAGGCGGTCACCGACGGGGACGCCATCATCACCACCGACGTGGGCCAGCACCAGATGTGGTGCGCCCAGTACTACCACTTCTCCCGCCCCGGCCAGCTGATCACCTCCGGCGGCTTCGGCACCATGGGCTTCGGCCTGGGCGCCGCCATGGGCGCCGCCGTGGGCAACCCGGGCAAGGTGGTGGTCCAGTGCACCGGCGACGGCTGCTTCCGCATGAACTGCCATGAGCTGTGTACTGCCGAGCACTATAACATCCCGGTCATTACCGTGATCTTCAACAACCGGACCCTGGGTATGGTACGCCAGTGGCAGAACCTGATCTACCACAAACGTTTCTCCCAGACCGACCTGGACCGGGGCCCCGACTTTGTGAAGCTGGCGGAGGCCTACGGCATCCAGGGTGAGCGTGCAGCCACCCAGCCGGAATTTGAGGCCGCTTTCCGCCGTGCCGTGGCCTCCGGCCGTCCCTATGTGATCGAGTGCGCCATCGACAAGGACGCCATGGTCCATCCCATGATCTCCGCCGGTACGCCGGTCACTGACTTCATTCTGGACTAAGGAGGGTGTGGAATATGAATGAAATGAATGCCACCCGCCGCACCCTTTCGGTGCTGGTTGAAAACGCCGCCGGCGTCCTGTCCCAGGTCTCCCGGCTGTTCTCCCGAAAGGGCTATAACATCGAGTCTCTGGCCGTGGGCACCACCGACGATCCCACGGTGTCCCGTATCACCATCGAGGTGTGGGCCGACGCCCCCATGATCGAGCAGATCATGAACCAGCTGCGCAAGCAGTACCCCGTCTATTCTGTGCAGGAGCTGAAGCCGGAGCGTTCCATCCGCCGTGAGCTGGTGATGTTCAAGGTGAAGGCGGAGACCCACGACATCCGCAACGAGGTCATCCAGATCGCCAACATTTTCCGGGCCTCCATCATCGACGTATCTCTGAAATCCCTGACCCTGGCCCTCATCGGCGATGAGACCAAGGCGGAGGCCATGCAGAAGCTGCTGGAGGCCTTCGGCATCCTGGAGCTGGTCCGCACCGGCATGGTGGCCCTGGAGCGGGGCGCCTATACCATTGAGGACGAGACCAAGGAGCAAACCGAATTTAATCTCGGGAAGAATTTCCTGTAATATTTTAGAAATACAAGCCACGCCGAAATCTTTTCTGAGATTGTATCACACTTATCATTCTTTTCTTCCCCGCTGTGTTATCATCGTGGACAAGAAAAAAAACCTTCATTTGACAAAGGAGTGCAAAGACTATGGCTAAGATGTATTACGAGAAGGACTGTGATCTGTCCTACCTGAACGGCAAGAAGATCGCCATCATCGGCTACGGCTCTCAGGGCCACGCCCACGCCATGAACCTGAAGGATTCCGGCTGCGATGTGTGCGTTGGCCTGCGTGAGGGTTCCAAGAGCTGGGCCAAGGCCGAGCAGGCCGGGCTCCAGGTCAAAACCGTTGCTGAGGCCGCTCAGTGGGGCGACATTGTGATGATCCTCATCAACGACGAGGTTCAGGCTGAGGTTTACAAGAAGGATATCGCTCCCTACATGACCGAGGGCAAGGCCCTGGCTTTCGCCCACGGCTTTAACATCCGTTATCAGCAGATCGTGCCTCCCGCCGGCGTGGATGTGTTCATGGCTGCCCCCAAGGGCCCCGGCCACACCGTCCGCTCCACCTACGTCAACGGCAAGGGCGTGCCCTGCCTGGTGGCCGTGGAGCAGAACGCCACCGGCAACGCCTATAAGATCGCCCTGGCCTACATCGCCGGTATCGGCGGCGCCCGCGCCGGCGTCATGGAAACCACCTTCCACGACGAGACCGAGACCGACCTGTTCGGTGAGCAGGCTGTGCTGTGCGGCGGCGTAGTGGATCTGATGAAGTGCGGCTTCGAGACCCTGGTGGAGGCCGGTTACGAGCCCGAGAACGCCTACTTCGAGTGCATCCACGAGATGAAGCTCATCATCGACCTGATCAACAAGGGCGGCGTGGCCGCCATGAACTACTCCATCTCCGACACCGCCGAGTACGGCGAGTATGTGTCCGGTCCCCGTGTGCTGCCCTACGAGGAGACCAAGAAGAACATGAAGGCTGTGCTGGCCGACATCCAGGACGGCACCTTCGCCGGCAAGTGGATCGCCGAGAATAAGAACGGCCGTACCTTCTTCAACTCCAAGCGTGCCGCCCTCAAAAAGCACCAGATGGAAATCGTAGGCGAGGAGCTGCGCAAGAACATGATCTGGGGCGGCGATACCGACCTGGATACCGCTTCCAACTAATTGCAATATAAAAAAGTGGCCCTCCGGCTGGAGGGCCACTTTTTATACTCAGGATGCAAACCGCCTCATGAGCCGCTCCAGGATCCGGTGGAGCAGCACGCCCAAAGCGATATTGAGCGTATAGGCGATGAGATAGAAGCTGATGTGTCGGGGATCGTGGTCGAGCCAGGGCGCCAGCAGGCCGAACTCCCGGGTGATCACCACGTTGAGCAGGTAGATCTCCAGGCTACTCCCCCCCACCAGACGCAGGAAGGCAGGGACCCACCGTCCGGGGTACCAGTGCAGCACTCTACCCAGAAGTAGGCAGACAGGCATCACACCCACCACAACCGCCAGAATCAGGGGGAAGATCACCGGCTGGACCAGCCAGCCGGCCACAACTGCCAGTGCCAGAACAGCTGAAGTCACACACACCGCCAGGTGCCGAGCATTGAGTTTTTTGCCCTCCATCACATAGGAGCCCACCAGAAAGCCCATGGCAAAATCGGGAATACGCAGCAGAAAATCCGGCAGATACAGCAGCCCGGCCCCCCAGGTTACCCGATAGAGCAGGTAGCTGATCAGATAGACGAACAGGGTCAGCCACTCTTTATGGGAGCAGCGGCGGAACAGCTTAAAGTAGAGCGGGGCCGCCAGATAGAACACCAGAATGGCGGAGATATACCAGTTGAACCCCTCCGGCACATTCAGCCAGTAGGATAAGGTAGACAGATTCCAGAAGATCACATTGGGGGTGATCCGCCCCGCCACGGCCAGGGCCACGCTGTAGATCCCCACCACCAGCCAGAAGGCGGGCAGCAGACGCCGCAGCCGCCGGCCCAGATAGCGCCCGTAGGACTCCTGTTCCCGCCGGGCCAGGGAGCAGCAGATTCCCATGCCGGAGAGCACCAGAAAGATGTCCACCCCCGCGAAGCCCATGGAGCGAAACGCCTTGAAGGGCAGGAATGCGTCGTTCAGCTCATAGGCGTGGAAGAGCATCACACACAGCATGGCAATCCCCATCAGCTCTCCCCGGTAGCGGCTCAGCAGCCCATAGCCGCCAACTTCCCTGCCGTTTTCGTCGATCACCTGTCCACCCCCTTTTATCGTGGTTTCATTATAGGTGGCTCCTTCTCCTCCGTCAATCCCCGCAAATGTTCCTATGCTCCCAGCACATTGTAGATTACCGTTTTCTCATGTTATAGTATAAGTACACATTATCTAATGAGGGGGAAATTGCAATGAAATGTCACCGGCTGCTGCCTGGGGCCCTGGCTCTGGCGCTCTCCGTCTCTCTGTGCGCCTGCGGCGGAGCGCCTGACAGTCCTTCCGCCGCCCCGTCTCAGGCGCTGGAAGCGCTGACCACCGGCCAGACCGTCACATCGGAAACCGCTGAGCTCACCCTGAAAGGGGTGGTCATTCTGGACGCAGTGGTGGATGAAAATATCAGTCTGGATGCCAAGGATGACAGCGATTACCTGTGCGCTATCTACAACATCAAAAATACCGGCGCCACGGAGGACGATCTTATCCCGGAAACCGTACTCTCCAATAAGGTATTTTACCAGGGGAAATATGAATATACGGAATTTGATCAGGATATCGCGGGCAACGGCAACGCCTATGCCGGCCATACCCCCCTGCCGCCTTTGCGGGATTTCACCCTGTACTGCATTGTTGAGATCCCGCCGGAGGCCTCCGAGCATCCGGAGGAACTGGTACTGACCACTACTCTGGCCGGAACCAGCTATCAGACCACCGAGGTTCAGAACGCAATAGCATTCCAGCAGGAAGCCCTGGAGGTGGTGGGCGAGTTCACCAGCGGCATCCATGACTTTTTCAACACCATCAACTTCACCATCAGCTTCAACACTGAGCCCTATCGGGAGGCCTATCGCACCGCCCAGGCTTCCTACGATCAGGTGAAGGATGCTCTGTCCCAGCTGACGCCCCCTCCCTACTATCAGGAGGGCTATGACGCCCTGATGGAAGCCGCCGCGCAGTGGGAGGAATTCCTTACTCCGGTATGCGCTCTGCTGGATGCCTCTGACCAGGAATTTGCCCAGGCCATGTCTGATTCCAGCGACAATTTTGATGCGGAGGCCTTTGACCAGCGCATTGATCTGATCCAAACTTCCATGCCTTTCCTGATGGATACCGACCTGCGAAATCTGTAACCTAACGCCTTGCGCGGCCCCCGTCTGGGGGCCGCTTTTCTACAGCCCCATCACATCCATGGAGTGGCGCATATGGATGGCCATGGCGTAGTGTGCCCCCTCCCCGTCCCGCTTGCGGAAAAACTCCATCAGCAGAGCGTGGTCCCGGCAGGTGTCCTCCGCCAGCTGTTCCTGGTGCTCCCCCGCTGTCAGGGCGGCGGACACCGCCTGATCGATGAGGGGAAGCAGCCGCACCAGAAACTCGTTGTGGGTTCCCCGGACAATGGCGGCGTGGAAGGCCCGGTCGGCCTGGGTTCGGTCCTCCCCCGCCCGGATGCACCGCTCTACTTCCTCTCCCCGGGCCAGGATATTTGCCAGTTCCTCCTCTGTAGCCCGCTGACAGGCCAGGGCGGCAGCCCTGGGCTCAAAAATGGAGCGCAGCTCAAACAGGTCCCGCAGCTGCCCCCGTACCCGCTCCAGGCTGGAGAAGCCGAAGTCGTCCATCTCCTCCACCGCCGCCGACACAAAGGTGCCCTTGCCCCGGCGCACCTCCAGCACCCCCTGGGCAGTCAGGGTGCGGATGGCCTCCCGCAGGGTGGCCCGGCTCACCCCCAGCTCCCCGGCCAGCTCCACCTCATTGGGCAGCTTCTCCCCCGGCTTAAGTCCCTTCTCCACCACGATACGACTGTATAGCCCCTCTGCCGTCTGCTGGGCCAAACTTTTTTTCTCCATACCCTACTTCCCTTCTGGTCAGTCCTTGACAGTTCTGCCACTATCATATAGTATATAGTCAGACAATGCAAGCGTTATCATACAACGCAAGTGATACATAGAAGGAGGTCATTCCCCATGCGCAGCGACAATGTTACCAAGGGCGTGGAACGCGCCCCCAACCGCTCCCTTTTTTATGCTCTGGGCTACACCAAGGAGGAGCTGGAGCGTCCCCTCATCGGCGTGGTGTGCTCCTACAATGAGATCGTCCCCGGCCACATGAATCTGGACAAGATCGCCGAGGCGGTCAAGGCCGGCGTCCGGGCCGCCGGCGGCACCCCGGTGGAGTTCCCCGCCATCGCTGTATGCGACGGCATCGCCATGGGCCACATTGGCATGAAGTATTCTCTGGTCACCCGCGACCTGATCGCCGACTCCACCGAGGCCATGGCCATTGCCCATCAGTTCGACGGTCTGGTCATGATCCCCAACTGCGACAAAAACGTGCCCGGCCTGCTGATGGCCGCCGCCCGTGTGAACATCCCCACCATCTTCTGCTCCGGCGGTCCCATGCTGGCCGGTCGGCTCAATGACGGCCGCCGCTCCTGCCTGAGCCATATGTTTGAGGCGGTAGGCGCCTACAAGGCCGGCAAGCTGGACGAGTGCGGCGTGGAGGACTATGAGAACAACGCCTGCCCCACCTGCGGCTCCTGCTCCGGTATGTACACCGCCAACTCCATGAACTGTCTCACCGAGGCCATCGGTATGGGCCTGCGTGGCAACGGTACCATTCCCGCCGTGTGGTCCGCCCGTCTGCGGCTGGCCAAGCACGCCGGTATGCAGATCATGGAGCTGGTAAAGAAGGACATCCGTCCCCGGGACATCATGACCCCTGCCGCCTTCCACAACGCGGAGACGGTGGACATGGCCCTGGGCTGCTCCACCAACACCATGCTCCATCTGCCCGCCATCGCCCATGAGTGCGGCATTGAGCTGGATCTGGACATGAGCAATGAGATCTCCTCCAAGACCCCCAACCTGTGCCACCTGGCTCCCGCCGGCGACACCTATATGGAGGATCTGGAGGGGGCCGGCGGCGTGTACGCCGTGATGAAGGAGCTGACCAAGAAGGGCCTGCTGGACACCAGCGTCATGACCTGCACTGGCAAGACTCTGGAGGAGAATCTGGAGGGCGTCACCAACCGCAATCCGGAGCTCATCCGCCCCATCGAGAATCCCTACTCCCCCGACGGGGGCATTGCCGTGCTCAAGGGCAATCTGGCCCCTGAGGGCTGCGTGGTGAAGCGCTCCGCTGTGGCTCCTGAGATGATGGCCCACACCGGCCCCGCCCGTGTCTTTGACAGCGAGGAGGAGGCTATTTCCGCCATCTACGCCGGCAAGATTGTCCCCGGCGACGTGGTAGTCATCCGCTACGAGGGTCCCAAGGGCGGTCCCGGTATGCGCGAGATGCTCAACCCCACCTCCGCTATCGTGGGTATGGGTCTGGGCGAGAGCGTGGCTCTCATCACCGATGGCCGGTTCTCCGGAGCCACCCGAGGCGCCGCTATCGGCCACGTCTGCCCCGAGGCTGCTCAGGGCGGCCCCATCGCCTTTGTGGAGGAGGGCGACATCATCTCCATCGACATCCCCTCCTGCAAGATCGAGGTTCAGGTGGACGAGGCCACCCTGGCCCAGCGCAAGGCCAAGTGGGTATGCCCCGAGCCCAAGGTCAAAACGGGGTATCTCGCCCGGTACGCCAAACTGGTCACCTCCGCCTCCCGGGGCGCGGTGCTGGAATAAACCCGCGCTTTCGTTTCCATGTGCAAAAAATGGCCGCCCGACGGGCGGCCATTTTTATTTGATACAAGTTGTCAGACACAGCACCCGCACCGCTCACAAGCGGAAGGGGTGGTGGCACAGCCGCCCAGGGCCGTCTCCCGCAGCTCAACAGGCAGGTGGCGTCCCACCCGATACATGGCGGCCAGCATCTCGTCAAAGGGAATCAGCTGCTGAATTCCGCTCAAGGCAATTTCGGCAGCCACCAGTGCGTTTGCCACACCGGCGGCGTTGCGGTTCTGACAGGGATATTCCACCAGACCGCCCACCGGGTCGCACACCAGGCCCAGCATATTCATCAGCACGGTAGAGGCCGCGCTGATGCACTGCTCCGGCTCGCCGCCCATCAGCTCCACGGCAGCAGATGCAGCCATGGCAGCGGCAATGCCCACCTCCGCCTGGCAGCCGCCCACCGCACCGGCCACGGTTGCATTCCGCATGGCCAGATAACCGATGGCGCCGGCGTTGAACAGCCCTTCTATGATCCGGGCGTCCGAGATGTGGTAGGTATCCTGAAGGGCCAGCAGCAGGCCGGGCACCACGCCGGAGGAACCAGCGGTAGGGGCGGCCACGATCAGGCCCATGGAGGCGTTGACCTCCAGCACGGCCATAGCGTAGGTAATGGCCTTCTGAAGCACAGGTCCGCAGATATCCTTCTTCTTGGCGGCGTGGGCGGCCAGATGCCTGGCCTCGCCGCCGATGAGTCCGCCCATGGAGCGGACAGGGCTGGTCAGCGGAATAGTGGCTGACTCCCGCATGATCTCCAATGCCCGTTTCATGCGCCGGGTGACCGTATCCACCGTGGTCTCCCCCAGGATGCACTCCCGGCGACGCATGATCTCAGAGATGGAACACCCCTCCTGCCGGCACAGGGCCAGCAGCTCATTGGCATTTTTAAAGTCCATGTTCCTACCTCCTTACGACTGGACGATCATAACGTCCTGGATATAGGGATTGGCCCGCAGTTCCTCATCGATGCCTTCGGGCAGAGTACCGTCCGACTCGATGATGCTGTAAGCGGTATCTCCCTTGCCCTCCCGGAACAGACGCATAAAGGCGATGTTCACGTTGCGGTCACTGAGCACCTTGGTCAGGTGGGCCACCACGCCGGGCTTGTCCTGCTGGATCACCACCACCGAGGCGTACTCGCCGCTGAAGTCCACACGGACGCCGTTGATGCGCACGATGTGCATCTTGCCGCCTCCCAGGGACTCGCCCCGGACGGTCATAACCTGTCCGGCAGCGTTCTCCATGCGGATGTCCACGGTGTTGGGGTGGATGTCGGTCTCCACCTCATTGGGAGTAAAAGAGAAGGCAAGGCCCCGCTCGTTGGCAATGCGGAAGGAGTCCCGAATGCACAGATCATCGGTGGAGAAACCCATGATACCGCCCAGCAGGGCCCGGTCCGTGCCGTGGCCGTGGTAGGTCTTGGCAAAGGAGCCGTAGAGGGTAAAGTCCACCTTCTTCAGAGGCGGCGCCAGCAGCTTGTGAGCCACGTTGGCAATAAGCACAGCACCGGCAGTGTGGGAGCTGGACGGACCAATCATATTGGGTCCCAATACGTCGAATACGCTGATGAACGACATAGAATCACTCCTCCGAGGCGGCAGGCGCCTTCAGAATGAATTTCTGGTAGATGGCATTGACAATGGTACCGATGGCGTTGTCACCGGATACGTTACAGGCGGTGCCAAAGGAATCCTGGGTAATATAGAGGGCCACCATGATGGCACAGATGGGGCCGTTCACATCGCCGGCCTCGGTACCGAACACCATGTACAGGAAGGGCAGCGCGGTCATGATGGAGCCGCCGGGGGCGCCGGGGGAGGCCACCATGGCAATGCCCAGAGTCATGATGAAGGGCACCACAGTGCCCAGGCTGATGGGCAGCTGGTACATCAGGCACACGGCAGTGGCACAGGCGGTGATGGTGATCATGGAACCGGCCATATGGATGTTGGCGCACAGCGGCACCACAAAATTGCGGATCTCCTCCAGAATGCCGTCCTTCTTGGCGCACTCCAGGTTGACGGGGATGGTGGCAGCGGAGGACTGAGTGCCGATGGCAGTGGCGTAGCCGGGGATCTGGTTGCGGATCAGAGCGAAGGGATTCTTCTTGGATACTGCACCTGCCACAATAAACTGGATGCAGATATAGATCAGGTGCATGGCGATGACCACCAGGAATACCTTCCACAGGATGCCCAGAATGGCGAACGTCTTTCCGGAGGCAGTCATGTTGGTAAAGGTGCCGCAGATGTAGAGGGGCAGCAGGGGGATGATGACCACATGGAGCACCTTATCAATAATGGCGGAGAAATCCTCCATGCCGTGATAGAGGCTGTCACCAATCTCCTTGCCCCGCATATTGGACAGGCACAGCCCCAGCACGAAGGCCAGGGTCACAGCGGACAGGGTATCCAGCAGCGGAGGAATGGACAAAGAAAAATAGCTTTCCAGGGAAACATCCGCCGTCTGGGCAATCTGGTCCAGGGCGCCCTCACTCATGAAGGAGGGGAAAAGGTTGGAGGAAACCAGATAGGAGGCGGAACCCGCCACCAGCGTAGACACATAGGACAGGGCCACTGTAATGAGCAGAAGCTTACCGGCGCCGCTGCGCAGGTTGGCAATGCCCATGGTCACATAGGCCACAATCATCAGCGGGATGATGAAGGACAGGAATGTGCTGAAAATCGAGGAGCAGGTCACAATCACACGGTTGAACCACTCCGGCATATAGGAGCCAAACAAGATGCCAAGGATAATTGCAATGATGAGCTTCGGGATCAGGCCAATTTTAATCTTTTTCTTTGCCATATAAGTTCCTCCCTTAACTTTCTCTATTTTGTCCATTTCCCTATTGACTTTTGGAGGGCCTTAGTATAACATTGCACAACAATTAAATCAAATAAATCTAATTTATCATATAATTGAATTTTCTTAATATCAAACTCATCGGTATGGCAGGAGGCTTGCATTATGGAGCTGCGTCAGCTGACCACATTCATCCGGGTGGCCCAATTTCAAAGTTTCTCCAAGGCGGCGGCCAGTTTGGGATATTCCCAGTCCGCCGTCACGGTACAGATCCGCCTTCTGGAGGAGGAACTGCGGGTCCGGCTCTTTGACCGTATGGGAAAGCGGGTGTGTCTCACCGGACAGGGGCGGATCTTTCTGGACAGCGCCATCAGCATCATTCAGGATGTATCCAAAGCCAAGCTGGCTCTGGCCGGTGAGGATGAAACCCTGCGGGGCCAGCTCCATATCGGGACACTGGAATCCCTCTGCTACGCCCGACTGCCCGGTATCATCCGGAATTTCCGGATACGGCATCCCCAGGTGAGCATCCAGATCACCACGGGTACGCCGGAGGAGATCATCACCAAAATGGAGCGGGGTGAGTTGGATATCATCTACATTCTGGATGAACCGCTCTACAACAACAGCTGGTGCAAAATGCTGGAGCTACAGGAGGAGGTAGTGGTGGTCGCCTCCGCTTCGCTGGGGGCGGCACTAAGCGGTCGCTCCCACAAGCTGGTGGACCTGCTGGACAAGCCCTTTTACCTGACGGAGCGGGACGCCAACTACCGTCGGCTGCTGGACCAGCGACTGGCCGCCTTTGGCCAGGCCATTACTCCTGCATTGGAGAGCAGCTACGCCTCCTTCCTGCTGCGAGTTCTGGAGGAGACGGAAGGGCTGTCCTTCCTGCCCCGTTTTCTGGTGGAAGAACCGGTGCGCCAAGGAAAGTTGGCCATTGTGGATGTCAGCGACCTCAAGGCGGTGATGTACGGCCAGATCTTCTATCACCGGGAAAAATGGGCCACCCGGGAGATGGAGGAGTTTGTCCGCTTCTGTACCCCGCCTGGAGAGGACCGTCCCTCCGTCCTGTTGTCCCCGTAAAAAACAAAACAGCCGCCCCGTGAGCCTGCTTCCACAGAAGCGGTTCACGGGGCGGCTGTTTACGCGATCATGCGCTATGCTTTTTCCGTCTGGCTGAGAATTGCCGCAGCTTCTTCCTCTGTCAGCTTGCCTGCCTCTGCCAGGGCCTGTATACGCTGCTCATCCCACAGTCTGGGATAATATTTCTTAGCCAGCTCGTACACGTTCACAGTTCCACCCCCGTCATAATGGCCAGAAAGTCCACATCCGCCCGCAGCTGCTCCAATTCCGTAGGTTCAGGCTCCGGTGTGGGTTCCGGTTCCGGCGCCTGGCCGGGGGTCAGCCCCACCAGAATGCCGTCCTGAATGTCCAGTTCGCAGTAGCCGCAGCAGTCCCACGCCGCCTGTTCCAGCTGGGGCGGCACTGCAACCCACCCCTCCAGCCAGCACTCCGTTCGGTGGCTCTGGCTCTGTAAGCCGTGACCGCCGTCCGCTCTGGCCTCGATCTCAATGATAGTCAACATCCAGATCCCTCCTCATCCATGTTAGTAAGTGATACAACAGCTTGCGCAGCCAAGCCCGTTTTTCCTTCCGCCCCTCCCCCTGCTCCCTCAGCCAGGCCAGCAGCCTGCCGCTACTCCATCCATCCGTCCCGAGGGACAGATCATGCGCACCCGCCTCTACAATCCGTATCTGTCCGCCCCGCACCAGACGAAGCAGCCGCTGTGCCAGCGATATCGGCTTGTGATCGGCAGACGGAACACCTCGCTTTTGATAAGTACGCTTCTCCCGGGTCTCCTCCGGAGGCAGGTCATTGAAGTGGGCCATCAGCCGCTCCTCCAGTCTCTCCAGTCCCCGCACCTCCACCTGTTCTCCCAGAGCCAGACTTTCCAGCCTCTTTAGTCCGCACCGGATGGACCGCAGTACCGACGCATGGTCCACCCCCAGCAAAGTTCCGATCTCCCGCAGGGAGAGCCACTCGCCATAATAGAGATACAAATAGGTCTGCTGCCGGAGGGTGAGCCGATCCAACACCGCTTTCAGTACTTCCGGCTCCCCCAGGTCCACTACCAGAGGGCCTCCCTCCTGGCAGTCCATTAGTCGATAGAGGAACTTAGCGTCCTCCGCAATCCGTTTTTGCCCCCGTTGCAGCGTGCGGCATACAGTGGAGCGGTTCCGCCCCGCCTCCCGGGCCACCTGGGCCTGAGGATTGCCACCGTCGATGCCTGCCAGATAAGCTTTCTGGACAGGCGTGATCCCCGTCCGGGCCGTCCGTACCGCCAGGCGCATCTTGTCCTGTTCCGTGGGGCCCTCCGGTGCCTTCGCGCCTTCCATCTCCGCCCAGGTCTTATACTGCATCCTGTCCCACCGCCAGCCGTCCACCCCGGCCCAGGTGGTACCTCGACTGATCTTGTGCCGGGGCATCAGCTCCCGCAGCTGCCGGGCGCAGTTCGTCAGATCCTCCTCGGCCCGGGCCAGTTCCAGTCGGAGGGCTTTCTTCTCTCTCCCCTGCGCTCCATCCAGCTCAGTTTGAAGGGCGGCCTTTTGCTCCCGCAGTACCTTGATTCGTTCTCTGATCTCACTGGCTCTGCTCATCGCTTTTCCTCGTTGATTCGGGGCGCGGTCAGGTCGGCGGTGGTATATTTTCCGCTTCTGGGCCGGGTGTAGTATTCCTCCGCCAGCTGCCGCAGTTCCCGCATCTCCCGCAGCATCTGCCGCAGCATCAGGATCTCCCGATTGGTCACCTGTCGTTCTGTTCCCTCCTGGCTTTCCAGACGCTGCTTGGCTGCCTCCAAGCCCAACCTCAGCCGGGCGGCCGCCTCCCGATACTGCCCGGATAATTCCTGCAATCTGGCCATCCTGTTCACCTCCTCTTTTCCCGGAGCGGCCGCCCCAGCCCTGTATCCGCCCCGCTCGCTGTTGGAAGAGACTCCATGGTCTCTTCACTTTTAGCGGTTCCACCCCCAAAAGTTGGACGGTTGCGTACACCGAAGAAAAAGATTTTTTGAATTTCAAACTTCCGCCAAAATAAGGAGGCCCTTACCTGAGATGGAAAGGACCTCTTTACAACTGAGAGAAGGTCGGATATCATGTAGATAACAGGAGAAAGCGCGCTCCCTGGGGAGCCCGCAGGAAGGAAGAACTGTTCATGAAGAAAACCGATCCCCATTATCAAGCTTATCTGCAAATTCTGCGGGAAGAGTTGGTCCCCGCCATGGGCTGCACAGAGCCCATCGCGCTGGCCTACGGCGCGGCGGTGGCTCGTCGGGCCCTGGGCTGCCTGCCCGAAACCGTCTCTGTCCAGGTCAGCGGCAACCTGATCAAAAACGTGAAGAGCGTCATTGTCCCCAACACCGGCGGATTAAAGGGCATCCCTGCCGCTGTCACCGCCGGGCTTGTGGCTGGCGATCCGGATAAGGTGCTGGAGGTTATTTCTGTGGTGACGGAGGAACAGAAGGCAGAAATGACTGACTTCCTCCGCTCCCACCCCATCGGGGTCCATCTGGCCGACACTCCTCTTACCTTCGACTATACCGTCACCCTTACCGGCGGCGGCCATACCGTCACCCTGCGCATCGCCAACTACCACACTAACATTGTGCTGCTGGAGAAGGACGGCGTGAAGGAGATCGACATTCCGGTGGAGGGCGAGCAGGAGACAGCCCTCACCGACCGCTCCATCCTCTCCATCCAGGAAATCGTAGACTTTGCCGACAGCGTGGATGTGGACGACCTGCGTCCCCTGCTGGACCCCCAGATCCAGTGCAATATGGCCATCGCGGAGGAGGGCCTGCTCCACGCCTACGGGGCCAACGTGGGCAAGGTGCTTATGAGCACCGAGGCTTCCCTGGAGCGGCGGGCCCGGGCCAAGGCCGCCGCCGGCTCCGACGCCCGGATGAACGGCTGCGAAATGCCGGTGGTCATTGTCTCGGGCAGCGGCAACCAGGGCATCACCGCCTCGGTGCCCGTCATTGAGTACGCCCGCTCCCTGGGCATTCCGGAAGAGCGGATGTACCGGGCGCTGGCAGTGTCCGACCTGTGCACCATCCACCAAAAGACTTATATCGGCCGTCTGTCCGCCTTCTGCGGCGCGGTGAGCGCCGGCGCAGGCGCCGGGGCCGGTATCTGCTACCTGCTGGGCGGCGGTTACGATCAAGTGAAGCACACCATCGTCAATGCCCTGGCCTTCCACTCCGGCGTGGTATGTGACGGCGCCAAATCCAGCTGCGCCGCCAAGATCAGTATGGCGGTGGAGGCCGGTATCTTTGGCTATCAGATGTACCAGAACGGCCAGGAGTTCCGCACCGGCGACGGCATCATCAGCGACGGCGTGGAGCACACCATTCAGAACGTGGGCGAACTGGGCCGCCAGGGGATGCGGGAGACCGACCATGTGATTCTGGAAATGATGACCCGGGAACCCTGCTAACAAGAAAGTATAAAAAAAGCGTCTGCCGAGGCAGACGCTTTTTTGTGCTTCTATTCGTTATGCCTTTTTCTGTTGCTGTCTGACCAACTTGACGCAGGCAGCGATGACGCCGAAGAGGAACCAGTAGGTGAACATATTGCGGGGGTAGAACCAGGTATACTCCGCCACACTCACCACCAGGATGCCGCAGAAGGCGCCCAGGGCTGCCGCCAGCATCCGCTTGGTGCGCTTATCCAGAGCAGCCCGGAAGGCCTTCACGCCGCTCTTAAGCTGGTAGAGCAGCAGGGCCAGGAAGGAAATCACGCCCCAGATACCGGTCTCCGCCCACATCTGCAAATAGTTGTTGTGGGTATGGATGGGATAAGTGCCGTCAAAGTTGGTGGGATAGGTCTGGAATACCTCTTTCATCACATCGGTACCCAATCCTATACCCTTGACCCAGTGGTCCCGCATCAGGTTGCTGGTAGTGGAGTAGATCTCGAAGCGGTACTGGGTGGAGCTGTCCTCGGTGTTGGTGATGGTGAGGATCCGGTTGTAGATGGTCTCCGGCAGGAAGGGGATGGCCACCAGTCCGGCCACAATGAACAGGGGCACCCACCGCCAGTCGATGAGGGCCAGGAACACCACCACCGCCAGGGCCAGCCCGATCCAGCAGGAGCGGCCGTAGGTAAGGCCGATGGCCACCACGCCCACGCACAGGGCGAGCAGGGAGAGTATCTTGCCCCGCCAGTGGGAGTTGAGGAAGAGGGCCAGCTCCAGAGGCAGCAGCATGACCAGCTGCTCGGCGAAGTTGTTGGGGTTGTCAAAGACAGAATAGACCCGGCCGGGCATACCGGCGTTGACGGTCATATCCTGCTGGGAGGCCACCACCTCCACGCCGATATA
This sequence comes from Flavonifractor sp. An91, assembly GCF_002159225.1. Taxonomy (NCBI): domain Bacteria; kingdom Bacillati; phylum Bacillota; class Clostridia; order Eubacteriales; family Oscillospiraceae; genus Flavonifractor; species Flavonifractor sp. An91. The sequence continues at coordinate 85,274 of NZ_NFHA01000004.1, forward strand.
TCCCTGGTAGCAGCCGTAAATGGAGGCGATGGAGATACCCAGCACCGCCAGGGCCACCATCAGCTGGAGCTGCTCATACTTCCGCACGGAGCTTACCACCAGCAGCACCAACAGGAAGGCTGTAATGTGGAAGGCAAAGAAGCGCATGGACAGGCGGGTAGAGATGGACCCGGCCAGAGCAATGCAGATAAAGGCCATATAGAGGCTCATATAGGGCCCCAGGGTATCCAGCTCCAGCCGATCCTTGGCCCGGGAGGCGCTGCCGATGACGAACAGACCGGTGACAGCCACCGCGCCCAGCAGGCCATAGGTGTTGTTCCACATCTCATGGGGGGCCACCAGCATCACCAGCATGAACAGGCCCAGGAAGAAGAATCCGGACCCGCCCACGGCACCCAGGAAGCGGCAGAACAAGCTGCCGTCCCATACCGGGCGGCCGATCTTGTAGAGCCACTTACAGATGGCACAGGGGATGTTGATGATAGCGGTGAGCAGCCTGCAGATCAGGCTGTCCGGCCAGGCCTTTGGGATGACTCCCTCCCGCCAGACAAAACGGAAGAGAATGCTCCCCCGCAGCTGCCGGGTGAACCACCGCTCCAGGCCCGCGCAGGCCCGTCCGGGCAGACTGCCCGCCCAGGCCTGCCTGAGTCCCAGCCAGAAGGCCAGGAAAAAACGAAGAAACAGGCTGTTTTTTGCGATAGACATCAGGTTTTTACTCCTTGGAATCAGTCGTGAAGGGCTTTTTCGTACACACCGTAGGTAACCTTGGCCATCTTGTGGATCTCAAACTTCTCCTCGATGGTCCGCAGGGCATTCTCCCGGCAGGCCGCTCTGAAATCCGGGTCCTCCAGGAACCGCTTCATGGCCCCAGCCATGGAGTCGGGGTCGTCATAGGCCACCAGCAGGCCGCAGCCCGCCTCGTCATTTACAATGTCCGAATTGCCGCCCATATCGGTAGCAATCACCGGCAGACCGGCGGCCATAGCCTCGATGATGAGGAAGGACAGTGCCTCATGCTGAGAGGAGTTGACGTACAGATCGGAGCCCTTGTACAGGTTCTTGATATCCTTGCGGAAGCCGATGAACTTCACCTGCTCCTCCAGCCCCAGCTCCTTGACCTGGGCCTTGGAGGGTTCCAGCAGAGGGCCGTCTCCCGCCAGCACCAGGGTAAAGGGCTTGTCCGTCAGCTCCGTCAGCCGCTTCACCGAGTCAATGAGGTACTTATGTCCCTTGTCGTCAGCAAAGCGGGAAGCGCACAGCATGACAAACCGGTCCTCGGGCAGACCCAGTTCGGAGCGAAGGGTGGATTCCGAGCGGTCCCCCGCCCAGGCTTCCAGATCCACCGCGTTGAAGATGACCTGGATCCGGTCGGCGCTCCAGCCGTTGGCAATGAGCTGCTCCTTGCCCTTGTTGCACACGGCGATCATTTGGTCCTGCCGCTTGTCCATCCAGCGGTTGGACAGCCGGGTGATGAAGTCGTTGGCCAGGACAAAGTGGTTGGTGTACACCACCCGGATTTTTTTGTTGTACTTTTTAGCCAGCAGGGCAGTATAGTGTTCCCGCAGGTAGTGGCAGTGGATGAGATCAATATCCCACTCCCGGCACAGGTCGGCCAGCGCTCTGGCGGCCTGCTTATCGAACCGGCGGCGCATGGTGACCTGGCGGCAGGGGACCCCCATGGCCTCCAGCCGCTCCACCAGCAGCCCGCCCTCGTTATAGGCAAAGAAAGGCTGCACCAATCCGTCGGCCGAGAGGTACTTCACCAGAGTTTCCACATACCGCTCCGTCCCCGCCTTGCCCGCATAGTTGAGCAGATAGAGTACCTTGCGCATGGCAAATTCTCCTTTTCCTTCGGCGGATTATTTCTCCGCCCAGTTGCCGGTAGCCTCCGCCTTCAGATAGGCGTTGATAAAGCCGTCCAGATCGCCGTCCATGACGCCGTTGACGTTGCTGGTCTCGTAGCCGGTGCGGTTGTCCTTCACCAACTGATAGGGCATGAACACATAGGACCGGATCTGGCTGCCCCACTCGATCTTGAGCTGCACGCCCTTGATGTCGGAGATCTTCTCGGCGTGCTGCTGCATCTTCAGCTCCACCAGTTTGGCCCGCAGCATCCGCAGACAGGTGTCCTTGTTCTGGAACTGGCTGCGCTCGGTCTGACAGGACACCACAATGCCGGTGGCATGGTGGATCAGTCGGACCGCAGAGGAGGTCTTGTTGATATGCTGACCGCCGGCGCCGGAGGAACGGAACACCTGCATCTCGTAGTCCTCGGGCCGGATCTCCACGTCGGCGTCCTCGGGCAGGTCGGGCATGACCTCGATGGCGGCAAAGGAGGTCTGCCGCCGGGCGTTGGCGTCAAAGGGGGATACCCGCACCAGCCGGTGCACGCCATGCTCGCTGCGCAGGTGACCGTAGGCGTTCTCGCCCTCAATGAGGATGGTGGCACTCTTCAGACCGGCCTCGTCGCCGTCCAGGTAGTCCAGTGTCTTGCAGGTGAAGCCGTGACGCTCGGCCCAGCGGGTGTACATCCGGAAGAGCATCTGGGCCCAGTCCTGGGCCTCAGTACCGCCGGCGCCGGCGTGGAAGGTGAGGATGGCGTTGGAGTTGTCGTACTCGCCGGTGAAGAGGGTGGACAGCTTGGCCTCCTCCATGTCGGCCTGCAGCTTGGCAAAGCCCTCCTCCAGCTCGGGCACCAGGCTCTCGTCCTCCATCTCGTTGCCCAGCTCGCACAGGGTCATCAGGTCCTCCCACTGGCTCTGGCGCTTCTCCTGGCCCTCAATCTTGTCCCGCAGGTTCTTCACCCGCTGCTGCACCTTCTGGGCCTTCTCCAGGTTGTCCCAGAAGCCGTCGGAGGCGGACTCCGACTCCAGCATCTCGGCCTCCCGCCGGGCGGCCTCCAGACCCAGGGCCTGCTCCAGCTCGTCCAGCTCGGGCCGCAGGTTGTTGAGCTTTACCTTATATTCATCAAACTGTAACATAGATCCACTCTCATTTCCGTAAAATAGCCATATTATTATACCCAACGGCAGGGCCGATGTAAAGAGAGGGGCACCAAAAAACCGCCCGAAGGCGGGCGGTTTTTATCGGCTGCTGGCGGACCACGCCGGATCGGTACAGAAGATCAGATCATCTACGTCTCCGCTGGGACCGGTGGACTGAATGGTGTCATCATGCGGGTACTGCTTCATTTGGCTCCCTCCTTCCCGGTGATGTACATATCAGTATATGCCAGATGGCAGGGAGAAGGTGCACGGTTTCTGTCACAGGTTTTCCTCTTTTTCCCATCCTCTTTCGACCGTTTGGAAGGGCTTGACAAGTCCCCCATCCCGTGCTATAGTTCTGCATATCAAATCGGATGGACATTCGTCCGCCGCATAGCGACAAAGGAAGTCCACAGGAAAAAGCCGACGGCTTGCCGAAGGAGCAAAACTCTCAGGCGTTTCCCCCGGGAAATGAGGACTGTGGATGGATGTGGCTCTGGAGAAGTCCCCCCAGCGGGGATGCCGAAGGTGCAACGCGCCCCCATGGGGCACGAATCTCTCAGGCAAAAGGACAGAGTGAAGAACAGCGGCATCCGGTTCACCGGATGTCTTTCTGCTTGTATTTCAGGGCCAAACCGCGGTGTGTGCGGTTTGGCCCTTTTCTTTGCCGCAATTCCAAGAAACGAGGAGAGAGTACAATGGAATGGATCGAAGGACTGGTGGGCGCGGTTAACACCGTGCTGTGGGACTATGCGCTGCTCTTTTTGCTGGTAGCCACCGGTATTTTCTTTACGGTACGTCTGGGTTTTATCCAGCTGCGAAAATTCGGTGAAGGAATGCGCCGGCTGTTCGGCGGCTTCTCCATGAAGGGCGCCCGGGCAGGCAAGGAGGGTATGTCCTCCTTCCAGGCCCTGACCACCGCCATTGCCGCCCAGGTGGGCACCGGCAACATCACCGGCTGCGCCACCGCCCTGTATTCCGGCGGCCCCGGCGCCATCTTCTGGATGTGGCTGTCCGCCTTCTTCGGCATGGCCACCATCTATTCCGAGGCGGTGCTGGCTCAGCGGTTCCGCACCACCGATGCCGACGGCCATGTCACCGGCGGCCCCCTGTACTACATCCGGGCAGCCTTCCGGGGCAAGTTCGGCAAGTTCCTGTCCGGCTTCTTTGCCATCGCCATCATCCTGGCCCTTGGCTTTATGGGCAATATGGTCCAGTCCAACTCCATCGGCGACGCCTTCCACACCGCCTTTGGCATTCCCAAACTGGCGGTGGGCGTGGTGGTGGCTGTCATTGCCGCCTTTATCTTCCTGGGCGGTGTGCGGCGTATTGCCTCCTTCACGGAGAAGATCGTCCCCATCATGGCTCTGTTCTACATTGTAGGCTGCATCATCATCCTGTGCATCAACCACGAGACCCTGCTCTCCGCCCTGCGCTCCATCTTTGTGTGCGCCTTTGATCCCCAGGCGGTGTTTGGCGGCGCTCTGGGCCTGAGTGTGCGGGAGGCCATGCGGTACGGCGTGGCCCGGGGCCTGTTCTCCAACGAAGCCGGTATGGGCTCCACCCCCCACGCCCACGCCATGGCCAAGGTGGAAAAACCCCAGGATCAGGGCATCATTGCCATGATGGGCGTATTTATCGACACCTTTGTGGTGCTCACCCTGACCGCCCTGGTCATCATCTCCTCCGGTATGCTTCAGCCTGTGAACGGCCCCCTCCAGGGTACTGCTCTGGCCCAGGCCGCCTTCAACGCCGCCTTCGGCTCCTTCGGCAACGCCTTTGTGGCCATCTGTATGCTGTTCTTCGCCTTCTCCACCATCATCGGCTGGTATTTCTTCGGCGAGGTCAATGTGAAGGCCCTGTTCGGCAAGGGCGCCGCCAAACTGTACGCCGTGATCGTGGTGGTCTTTATCGTGGTAGGTTCCACCCTGAAAGTGGATCTGGTCTGGAGTCTGTCCGATATGTTCAACGGCCTGATGGTACTGCCCAACCTGATCGGCCTGCTGGCCCTCAGCGGCCTGGTGGTCAGAATCACCCGTGGTTCCGGGGATCAGCTCCATCGCTGACAATAGAAAGAGCGCGCTGCACTCCGCAGCGCCCTCTTTTCTGTTATCCGTTCAGCAGTTCCATGGGGTCCACGCTCTGGCCCTCACGCTCCACACTGAAATGCAGATGGCTGGCCAGGGCACTCTCGGCAATGGCGGTGTTCCCCACCGAGCCGATGATATCCCCTACCGTCACCTCATCCCCCACTTCCACTGTGGGAACGGAGGCCAGGTTGGCGCAGGTTGTGGTCAGGTCGCCTCCGTGGTCGATGACCACAGTGGTGCCCAGCATCACATCCTCGGTCACCTCAACCACCACACCGGAGGCGGGAGCCCGGACCTCCGTGCCGGCGGCGGCGGCAATATCCACACCGGCGTGGGTGCGCCAGTCAGCCATGGTCACGTCATAGGCCAGGGTCTCCACGCTGTAGCTGGTGAGCACCTCTCCCTGTACCGGCCAGGTGAGGGAGGTGGGGGCGCTCTTAGGTGTGGGCGTCGGCTGAACGGTGGCCGAGGGCGTGGCAGAGACTACGGCGGGAACCGTAGCGGTAGGCCTGGGGGTTGCGGTCACGGTGGGCTTCACCGGCGTTACAGTAGCAGCCGGTGTGGGGGCAGGGGTCACCGTGATGCTGGCTGTACCGCCTACAGGCTGCTCCTCCTGCTCCCCGGTCAGGGAGGAGAACAGGAACCAGCCGGAAAGCCCGATGGCCGCAAGACAGAGAGCCAGGACGATGTAAAATCCCTTTCCCTCGATAAAGTCGCTGAAACGGTGGTAGAATGATTTTTTCATGCTCTTCAGCACCTCCGAGCCTTATTTTGGACAGGCCGGAGAGGGGTTATACACATCGGGCGGAAATTTCTGCATTTCAAATGATAAACCCCGCCCCGCAGAGCATATCTGGCTCTGCGGGGCGGGGCTCTTTTCTTCTGAGGCTTACCGGGCCACGATCACGCGGATCCGGCCGCCGGCACTCTCGCTCTTGTCGTACCAGCCGGTGAGGGCATAGTCTCCTTCCGTCACCTTGGACAGGCTGGAGAGCAGATAGTCGCCCTTATCATAGACATAGACCACCACCTGCTCGGAAAGCGCATACTGCCGCCGGTCAGTGCCCACGGCAAAGTTTCCGCTGACACTGACGCTGTCCAGCTTCTGCTCACTCAGGTTGTACAGGCGCTCCACATTGGTATCACTGTCCATCTTGACCTGGCAGGGACCGGTTTTCAGATTGTAGATCTTGGAATCGGAGCCAAACATCAGCTCCTGACCGCCCACATCATAAGTGTAAGCGGAAGAGATCTGGAAACCGCCAGTGGGCAGGCTCACATTGACCTCATTCACATCGGTAATGATGCCGTACTGGTGCAGATCACCGGTCACATCGTCCAGGATCAGATGGCTGATCTCTCCGGCGCTGTTGAGGGCATAGTAGCGCACCATGCTGCCGGTCAGCTCCACCCCCGCCAGGCGGCTGGGATAGACCCGGATGGGAGTGCGGGATTCATAGGTATCAATGATCTGCACATCATCCGCCAGCACATAGCTGCCCAGCTTGGTGCCATCGGAATTGACCTTGCCGGTCAGTTTGGCGGTGCTCAGCCGCTTCACCTGGACCTCACTGTCGCCGGTGATGACCTGGACCAGGTCCCCCTCCTCCAGGCTCTTTTCACTGCACTGATAGCGGTAGCTGCTGCCGTCGGTGGCGGCCACCGTCACCGTGCGGGCGGTATAGGTACCGTTGTTTCCGTCGTCATAGGGTAGGTTTTCCACCTTGGTGATCACGCCGTAAATCAGCGCACCCTCGCTGGGCGCCTCACCCAGGGCGGCCACGCCGCCGTTGCGGCCCAGCAGCAGGGTGACCTGATCGCCTACCGCATAGCTGCCCAGGTCGGACAGCGCATAGGCGGCGGAGGTGGTCTCGATGGCATAGGTCTTGCCCGCCACCGTCACCGAAGTAGGCGCGGAAGCGGAGGGGCTGAGGGCCTCCAGGGTACCAGTGGCCTTATCCGAGTAGGCCCACACCGTCCGCATGGACTTGGACCAGTAGAGCACATCCTGCTCCTGAATGCTGCCCAGTGTAGCCGCCTTGCTGTTGCGGTATACTGTGGCAGTGGAAGCATTAAAGGGCAGGGAATCCTGCCAGTTGGCGGAGGCCACCACCGGCCCCTCCATGGCAGAGTTGATGAGAGCCACCCGGTCCAGCTCACCGGCGGCATTCACCAGATTCAGGGTGGGTTCCAGCACATTCAGGTGGTAGATCCCCTCCTTGTTCTTGGTGACCATCAGATTATAGAACAGGTACAGGGCATCCCGACGGGTCATGTTCTCATTCTGCCCGCAGCTTACCCCCTCGTCCAGATCCAGGGCCCGGTACTGGGCCATCTGGCCGGCGGGCCAAACGCCGGTAAAGTCGCTGTCGGTATAGCCCAGCAGCCGCAGTACCATGGTCACCCCTTCCGCCAGAGTGATCTTCTGGTCGGGGTTGAAGTTGCCGTACAGATCGCCCTGAACCAGGCCCAGGTCCACAGCGGCTTTCACATAGGGAGCCGCCCAGTGGGTCTGGGGCACGTCCGGATAGGGCTTGACAGCCACCGTATCCCCCACCGTATCCCGGCTGGTGGAGGCCGCCACTGTCATTTTGGTGAATTCCGCCCGGGTAATGGTACGGTCCAGGGCCAGATCACCATTTTGATCTCCTACCATAATGTCCAGCGCAGCCAGTACCTGGGCAGCCTCCGCCTCGGCCGGAGGGGCAGCCAGCGCCGCAGGGGCCAGCCCCAATACCAAAACCAGGGCCAGCAATCCGGATAACAGTCTATGCTTCATCTTTTTTCTCCTTCCCACGGAAACGGGCCTTCGTTACCGTAAGTATATACCCCCTGAAGGCAGGAGGCAAGAGGTTCCTCCCCACCTGTCAATCGTAACGCAGGGCATCAATTGGGTTGAGTTTGGCCGCCTTGTTGGCAGGCAGGTAACCGAACAGGACGCCGATGCCCACCGACACGCCAAAGGACACCAGAATGCCGCTGAGATTGGGAATGGCGGCAAAGCCCTCGGCGTCGCTCATCACCACTCCCACCACCGCGGTAAACAGATTGGCCAGCAGGATACCAAACAGGATACCGATCACGCCGCCGATGGCGGAGGTGGTACCCGCCTCAATGATAAACTGGCTGCGGATATCCCGGCCCTTGGCCCCCAGAGATTTCCGGATGCCGATCTCCCGGGTGCGCTCGGTCACCGATACCAGCATGATATTCATGATGCCGATGCCGCCCACCACCAGGGAAATAGCGGCAATAACCACCAGAATGGTCATGAGCACACCCAGCATGGAGTCCATCATGTCCATCATTTCCGCCGAGGTCATGACCAGATAGGCACTGCTGTCCCCATAGATGCGAAAGAGCATATTCTCAATGACACCCTTGGCGGCGGCGGAGGTATCCTTGTTGGTACTGGTGACCAGGTAGGAGTTGCTGCTCATTCCCATCATGCTGCCGGTAGCGTTGATCTGCTCCACCAGGCCATAGGGCAGATAGATCTGGTCGTCTCCGCTGCCCTCGGTGGAATCCGCCTTCTGGGCCAGCGTGCCGATGACGGTGTAGGGTACGCCTCCTATGGTCAGGGTCTGTCCCAGGCCCTGACCGCCAAACATATCCTCATTGAGGTAGCTGCCAATCACGCACACCTTTTGATTCTTTTCCACATCCACATAGCTGAGGAAGCGGCCTTCCTCCAGCTTGTCGCCGGTAGCTGTCTGCCCCTTCTCGCTGTTGTACATGGTTTCGCTGACGCCGTAGACCTTGGTGCGCTCATACTCCTGGGCACCCTGGCGGACAATGGTGGTAGCGCTGAGGTAGGGACTCACCGAATCGATGTACTGAGGATATTTTTTCGCCAACTCATAGAAGTCCTCCGGCGTGGCCTCCCGGTTTCCGCCGTAGGAGTAGATCCTCACCTGGATCATATTGACACCGATCTGCTCAAACTGGCTGTTCATGTACTGCTGCATCCCGTTGCCCAGGGACACGATGACGATAACCGCCCCCACACCGATGATGATACCCAGCATGGTAAGCAGCGCCCGCACCTTACTGGTCATCAGGCTCTTGATGGCCAGCCGGAAGGACTGTCCTATCTTCATAGATTCAGCACCTCCCTGGCTCCGCCGTGTTCCTCCTCCAGATCGGGCTGGACCACAGCTCTGGGATCGTGGGCGTCCCCGTCATAGATGATTCGTCCATCCTGAAGACGGACGATGCGTTTGGCCCTTACCGCAATGGAATTGTCATGGGTGATGAGGACCACGGTGTCTCCCTCGGCGTTGAGCTTCTGAAGGAAGCCCAACACCTCCCGGCCGGTGCGGGAATCCAGAGCGCCGGTGGGCTCGTCGGCCAGGATCACCGACGGATTTCCCGCCAGAGCGCGGGCAATGGAGACCCGCTGCTGCTGACCACCGGAGAGCTGGCTGGGCAGATTCTTCCGCTTGTCCGCCAGTCCCACCCGTTCCAGAGCCTGAAGGGCCCGCTCCCGGCGCTCGCTGCCGGGCACACCGGCATACAGCAGCGGCAGCTCCACATTTTCCAGCACGTTGAGCTTTGGTATGAGGTTATACTGCTGGAAGATAAAGCCCAGCATCTTGTTGCGGATCTCGGCCTGCTGGTCGTCATCCATGGTGGACACGTCCACCCCGCCCAGGTGGTAGGTACCGGCGGTGGGCACATCCAGACAGCCGATGATGTTCATGGCGGTGGACTTACCGGAGCCGGACTGGCCCACGATGGCCACAAACTCCCCCTGGTCCACCGTCAGGGAGATGCCGTCCAGGGCGTGGACGGTCTCATCCCCCATCTGGTAGATCTTGTAGACGTCTTTCAGTTCAATGAGGTGTCCCATGGCTTAACCCATCCCCATCATAGCTTCCATCATGTTGGACCCCTGGGGGCTGGGGGCCAGGATCACTTCCCCTTCCTCCAAACCGTCCACGATCTCGATGTAGTTGTCATCGTTGCGGCCCAGGGTGACCTGCCGCTCCTGGGCGGCGGTGATGTCCACTACGTTTCCTTTTTCATCCAGGCACTCGGGGGTAGCCACCAGAACGGTATTCCCCCGCTCCACGGCCTCCACCGGCAGAGCCAGCACGTTGCCCACTTCCTCCACGATGATCTTGGCGGAGACGTTCATGCCGGGGTACAGCTCCTCCGGGGAGCCGTCCACCAGGACGGTCACCGGGTAGCTGGTGTGTCCGCTGGCGGTGGTGCCGTTGATGTTGATTTTATCCACCACGCCGGTAAAACTCTGGCCGTCCAGAGCGTCGGCGGTAATCTCCACCTTCTGGCCCACCTGGATCTGGCTGATGTCCTGCTCGTCAATATCCATCTCAAAGGTGAGCTGGGAGCGGTCATAGATCACGGCGGGATAGGTCACCGTGGTGCCCGAGCTGGACATCCCGTTGATGTTGTCTCCCACATCCAGGTTTTTCTCAATGACCTGACCGTCGATGGTGGAGGTGATGGTATAGTCGTCCAGCTTCTCCTGGGCGTTTTTCAGGGAGAGCTGGGCGTTTTCCAGGGCAATCCGGGCGTTCTCGATCTGGGTATCCAGATCGGCCTTGGAGATCACGCCGATGACCTGCCCCACGCTGACCCGGTCCCCCTCCTTCACATTGAGCACATCCAGGTCGCCGGCGGCCTTGGCGGTGATCTGGGCGGAGGAAGCATAGGTGAAGGCGGCTCCAGCCGCACAGGCGTTGCCGCCGATGGAGGCGGTGCCCTGGCTGGTCTCGGACAGCACCCCCGGGTTGTTGACCAGAATGGTCACCTGCCGCACCAGGGTGCCGCCGGCGCCCACCTCGTCGGTGGCGGCAATCTCATCCACTGTGCCGGTGAGGGTAGATCCGGTGCCGTTCACCGTCACCGTGGCGGTCTGCCCCACATAGAAGCCGGCGGCGTCCGCCGCGTGGAAGGGCACCTTCAGCTTCATATGGTCCCGGTCCAGCACGTCGGCGATCACCGTACCCACCGTCACAGTGTCCCCCTGCTCCACGTGCAGCTCGGTGATCACGCCGGCGTCCTTGGCGGTGATGTTCCGGTCCTTCTGATTGTCGCTCTGGGTCTTGAGCAGATCGTCCAGGGCCAGCTGAGCCGAACGGACATTGAGCTGGAGCTGCTCAATGTTATTCTCCACATCCTTGGCGTCGATGCGGAAGAGCACGTCGCCCTTATGTACCGTCTGGCCCTCCTCGAAGGGGGCCTCCAGAATCTCGCCGCTGACCAGAGTGGTCACGTTGTAGGACTGGATGGGTTCAATGGTACCGGTACCCGACACGGACACCGTCATATCCTGCATGGAGGCCGTGTAGGGCAAATAGGCACTGCTGATGATCTGCTTGCCCGCACCCATACAGCGGGAGAGCAGGAAGGCAATGATCACCACGATCACCACCAGAGCAATCACCCGCTTGACCCACTTGCGCTTCTTTTTGGGCGCCTTAAACTCCGGAAGTTTTTTCTGATCCTCCTTGGGCGCCGCTGTGGTTTCCGATTTTACTTGGGTTGCTTCCATGGTCGTTTCTCCTTTTCATTGCTGTCCCCGGCCGGGCACAGCCTCTTTTGCGGCCACGCCCCGCTGTAAGATCCCCAAAATACGAATCATCCTGGCTCTGGCCTGCTCCACGCCGCCGTCCTGCTCTGCCGTCAGCATGGTCCCCGCCACCGCGGAGATCAGCAGATGAAACAGATCAGGCAGATCGGTGTCGGTGCGCAGATCCAGCCGGGACAGGTCAATCTTGTCCCGCAGGCGGTCCACAATGGCACAGGGCCCCTGCCGGTTGAGGATCAATCCCGGCTGAAGCCGCTGATTGCGGCGGAGGATGGCCGCCATCTCCCGGAAATCATCGCTGTTCCGGTTGGCCTGCAGATAGTCAAACAGGTCCAGAAAGGCCTGAAACAAATCGCCGCCGTCCCGGTCCAGCCATTCCTCCACCTGCTCCACCAGCTGCTGTCCATAGGACTCCATCAGATAGTGGAACAGGTCCTCCTTATCGGTAAAGTACATATAGAAGCTGCCCCGTGGGATACCTGCCTCCCGGATCATCCGGTTGATGGAGGCATCTTCGTAGGGCACCCGGACAAATTCCGCCCGGGCCGCCGCCAGCAGGCGCTCCCGCTTTTCTGCCGGCAGATGAAAAAAGGTCATACTTGGCACAGTGCTTCCCTCCAGACCTGACAACCTGTCGTATTATCTTAATCCGACAAGCTGTCATATGTCAACAGGGCGGGCGCAGAATTCACAATTTGTTCCCAACCATTCCGTCAGACAGGATAGCAAATCCTTCCCAAAGCTTCCATAAAAAAAGATGAAATTTTTCTAAAAGAATGGGGCTAGCCGCAGCAGGATCCTACCGGCTTCCCGTTTTTGATGCAAAAAGGGGCGCTGCATAGCAGCGCCCCTTTGAATGGAACGATATTCTGTTTCCCTTACTTGCCCACGATGGCGGCGGTATCCATGGCGATCATGAGCTCCTCGTCGGTGGGGATGAGCAGCACCTTCACATTGGAGTCGGCTGCGGAGATCACGGTCTCCTTGCCGCGGACCCTGTTGGCCTCGGCGTCCATCTTCACGCCCATGAACTCCAGTCCGGAAGCGGCAGCCAGACGGGTGTTGGCATCGTTCTCGCCCACGCCGGCGGTGAACACGATAACGTCCACACCGCCCATGGCGGCAGCATAGGCACCGATGAGCTTCTTCACGCCATACTGGAAGGCCTCCAGAGCCAGAGCAGCCTGCTGGTTGCCCTCGTTGGCAGCGTTCTCAACGTCGCGGAAGTCGGAGGATATACCGGAAATGCCCAGTACGCCGGACTTCTTGTTGAGGATGGTCATCATTTCCTTCATGTCGTAGCCATACTTGTTCATCAGGTACTCCATGATACCGGCGTCCAGATCGCCGGAGCGGGTGCCCATGGGCAGACCGGCCAGGGGGGTGAAGCCCATGGAGGTGTCCACGCTCTTGCCGCAGTCCACAGCGGCCACGGAGGAGCCGTTGCCCAGGTGGCAGGTGATGATCTTCAGCTCCTCAATGGGCTTGCCCAGCATAGCGGCAGCCCGGGCGGAAACGTAGCGGTGAGAGGTGCCGTGGAAGCCGTAGCGGCGGACCTTGTCCTTCTCATAGTACTCGTAGGGCAGAGCATAGATGTAGCTCTTGGCGGGCATGGTCTGATGGAAGGCGGTGTCAAACACGCCCACCATGGGCACACCGGGCATGACCTTCTGGCAGGCGCGGATGCCGGTGATGTTGGCAGGATTGTGGAGAGGGGCCAGGGGGATGCACTCCTCCAGAGCAGCCATGACCTCATCGGTGATGAGCACGGAGGAAGCGAATTTCTCGCCGCCGTGCACCACGCGGTGACCCACAGCGTCGATCTCGGAGGCACTCTTGATCACGCCGTGCTCGCTGGAGAGCAGGGCGTCCAGCACGGCCTGAATGGCCTCGGCATGGGTGGGCATGGGGATCTCGAACTCATACTTGGCATCCTTGGCGGGGACCTTGTGGGTCAGGCGGCCGTCGATGCCGATGCGCTCACACAGGCCCTTGGCCAGCACCTCACGGGTGGCGGGGTCCATGAGCTGATACTTGAGGGAAGAGCTGCCAGCGTTGATGACCAGAACTTTCATGGTTCCATCTCTCCTTACATTTCCTGATAAACTATGGCTTGAGAGCCAGGCGTTCCCGTAGTACAATAACAGAAACATATCAATTTTATTTTATCCCTTTTTTTCACAAAGAACAACCCGCATTTTGACTGAAAGGGAGAAAAATTTTACTCTCGTTCTGGAGGAAAAGCCATGACCGCTGTAGGCATCGTCGCGGAATACAATCCATTCCACCTGGGTCACGCCTGGCACATCGCCCAGACCCGCCGCCTGCTGGAGGAGGACCGGCCGGTGGTGTGCGTCATGAGCGGCCACTGGGTACAGGGGGCGGATTGTGCCGTTACGGACAAATGGACCCGTGCTGGACTGGCTCTGGAGGGGGGCGCCGATCTGGTGCTGGAGCTTCCCACCCCCTGGGCCATGGCCTCAGCAGAGGCCTTTGCCCGGGGCGCGGTGTCGATTCTGGCTGCCACCGGGGTGGTAGATACCCTCTCCTTTGGCAGCGAGTGCGGCAGCGCTGATGAACTGCGCCAGGCAGCGGAGGCTCTGGATGCCCCGGACTTCCCTGCCAGGCTGCGGGCAGCTCTGGGCAAGGGGCTGTCCTTTCCCGCCGCCCGGCAGGAGGCTGCAAATTGTTCCTGCCTGTCCACCCCAAACAACAACCTGGGGGTGGAATACCTGCGGGCCCTCCGCCATCTGTCCGCCTCCATGGAGGTAGTAACGGTACCCCGCCGGGGGGCGGAGCATAACAGCAGCCGGACGGTGGAGGGTTTCGCTTCCGCTACCCAGATCCGGCGACTGCTGCGGAGCGGACAGCAAGAGGAAGCCGCCCTGCTGGTACGCCCCAACGCTCTGGACCGGATGGGGGCGATATCCTCCCTGTCCCATATCGAGCGGGCCATTCTGGCCAAACTGCGCACCATGGACGCCTCAGACTGGGCCGCCCTCCCCGACAGCGGCGCGGCAGAAGGCCTGCCGGAACGTCTGGTCCGCGCCGCCCGACAGGCCCTCTCCCTGGATGAATTCTACTCCCTTGCCAAAACCAAGCGCTATACCCACGCCCGACTCCGGCGGCTGGCTCTGTCCGCCTTTTTGGGGCTGACCACGGATCGTCCCGCGCTGCCCCCCTATGTGCGGGTGCTGGGGCTCAACGGCCGTGGGCAGGCCCTGCTGAAGGAGATGAAGCGGCTCTGCTCCCTCCCCATCCTCACCAAACCCGCCCAGGCCAGGGCTCTGACCGGCCCGGCCAGGCAGCTCTTTGAGGCGGAAGTCCGATACACCGACCTGTACGGTCTGTGCTTCCCCATACCCAGGCCCTGCGGCTTGGAGTGGACCTCCAGCCCAGTCATCATAAAATAAAAAAGTGTCGCGGGAAATCCCGCGACACTTTTTTACTGCTTTAGTTTTCGGTGAGCACACCGGACAGGTCCACAGGGGTGGCGTCGCTCCACAGGCGCTCCAGATCGTAAAACTCTCTGGCCTCCTCGTTGAAGATGTGGACCACCACGGAGGAGAAGTCCAGCAGAATCCAGATGCCGCCCCGGTGGCCCTCCACATGGTGGGGGGGCTCGCCGGCGTCCTTCAGTTCCTTCTCACAGACGTCGGCCAGGGCCTTGATCTGGGTGGTGGAGGTGGCGGAGCACAGCACGAAATAGTCGGCCAGCGTGGTCAGATGACCGGTCTCCAGCACCTTAATATCCAGGCCCTTCTTACTGTCCAGCGCTTTGGCGGCCAGCAGGGCAATTTCCTTAGGTGTTAACATAAAATCTCTCCTTTACTCCACAGGCTCCATGCCCGGACCAATCTCCGGTGTCGATTCAGGAGCGGGTGTGGCTGCCGGCGTAGGGGCCGGAGTTGGGGTAGGCGCCGGGGTCGCAGAGGGCTGCGCACTGGCCGTGGGACTGGGTGTGGAAGCCGGGGTCGCGGAGGGCTGCGCACTGGCTGCCGGACTGTTACTGGGCCTGGGCGTGGAAGTCACTTCCGGCTTGGGCGTGCTGCTGGGCTTGGTCGTTGTGTTGGAGCTACCCGAGCCGCTGGAACTGTTCGAACTGGAAGAACCGGACGAACTGCTGGAGCTGCCGCCCTGAGGCTTAGCCGCATAGGTGTCCTCCACATGGCCGCTGGTGGAGGACAGAGACCCGTCGTCATTGACGCTCATCAGATCCAGCTGATCCAACCGGATGTCCTCCAGATAGGGGTTGAAATAGGTGTTGATCATTTCCAGGGTCTGATCCTGGATGGGGGTCACATAGGACTGCTTGTTGCCCACCGTCCGGCTATAGACGTAAACGCCCTCACAGGGCAGGGTCATAAAGTTGACGTTCTCCATACTCAGCCCGCCCAGAATGGCCTCCTGGGCAAACCAGGCCAGGTTATTCACGGTAAGAGTGCCGCGGGTATCCACATTATTGAAGAAGATCTGAGCCAGGGCGGGGATCTTATCCACAGTCAAGTTGTTCAGACAGGTCTCAATGACCGCCTTCAGGAAATCCTGCTGGGTCTGGATACGGCCCAGATCGCCGGAGGGATAACCGCCGTAGACGATCAGCTTGCCGTTTTCAATCTTGTTGTTTTTCCGCCAGCGCAGCAGCTGCATGGCCTCGTCGCCGTCGATCTCCTGGTAGCCAGCCTCCAGATGGATGTAGAGGTCCTGAGTACCATCATCATAATTCATGTCGTAGGGTACATCAAACCACACGGGCCCGATAGCATCCACCAGCTCACCCACAGCCTCCCATTCCACCACCATGGTGAAGTCAGGCTGGAAACCAATAAGGTAGGAGATCTCCTCCTTCAGATAATCGATGCCATCCCTGTCGTAGTTGGAAGCCCAGTTGTAGACGGAATTGATCTTCTTCACGTCCCAGGGCACATTGACCATAGTATCACGGGGAATATTCAGCACATTGAGCTGCTGATTGGGAATGTCGTAGGACATGACCATAATGGTGTCGGTGTTGCCGCCGCCGCCGGTATCCCGTCCCACCACCAGGAAGGTGTAGAACTCCTCTTTCCGGTCGCCGGACAGTTTCGGTCCCGTCATCTCCATTCCGGCAGATTCCTCCGCATCGGGGGGCGCTACATTGGGAATCTCCGGCTTGACCACCAGCAGCTTATAGGCCACAAACAGGATCACGATCAGGGCTGCGATCACTGTAAAGATGATAAACAAGATGCGCAGGATCTTTTCCCTGGGCGTGCGCTGGGGCTTTGGTTTTTTCTGCTTGGGGGCTTTGGGCGGCTTTTGCTCTTTCGCGAGCCGGGCGCCGCCGCGGCTGTTCTTTTTCTCTTCCGGGTTCATCTCAAGGTTCCTTTCTGCTGGATTTGCTCCTCAGCCAATCCCTGGCCTGCAGCGTGTTGCTGTGGACCGGCAGGCCCCGGTCCTTCATCTCCTGAATGCTCATCTCACAGCCCAGCAGCACTGCCTGGTCCAGATCCTCATAAGCCAGCTTCCGCAGCTTCTCCACGCCCGGGAAGTCCCGGTTGGGTTCCATGTAGTCGGCGATGTACAGAATCTTCTCCAGCAGCGTCATATCCGCTTTGCCGGTGGTATGCCAGAAAATCGCATTGTAAATATCGTCACTCACTCCATACACATCCCGGGCCACACACGCCCCGGTTTTGGAATGGAGCAGCTTAACAGCACGCTGTTCCAAATCATCCAGTACGATACCATATTTATGGCATAATTGCAACTGTTCGTCCATCTCCAGATATTTTGTAATATCATGGAGGATACCTGCCCGGCGGGCCTTTTCCTCGTCGGCGCCCCAGCGGCGGGCCAGACGCACCGCCTCCTCTTCCGTGCCCCTGATGTGGGCAATTCGCTTGGCCCGGATCATGGAGCAGGCGCAGGCCCGCAGTTCCCGGTCCGGCAGATGCTTCAGGTCAAAATGGACCCCGTACAGGCCGTGGCGGATGATATATCCATATACCGCCGGAGACAGATACTCCTGTCCCTCTCCCCGGGCCAGCAGCTCCCGCAGCTGGGTGGAGGATACATCTACAATATGGGGCAGCTGGAGCACACAGGTCTTGGCCCCGAAGGTCTTTTGCAGATACTCTGCCTGGATGTTCAAAGCCTCGCCGCTGTCGCTCTGGGTACGGGCAAAGGTACATATTCCCGCCAGTCGGGTGATCCGTTGGGGCTCCCACCAGTTTTGCAGGGTAAGAAACATATCGGTACCCATCATCAGCCACAGCTCCGCGTCGGGATACTGGGCGTGGATCTGCTCCAGCGTATCCGCAGTGTAGCTTTTCCCGGGTCGGGAGAGCTCCAGGGCATTGACCCCGATCCGATCAGGCAGCAGCAGACTGTCCGCCGCCAGCTCCACCATAGCCAGCCGCTCCCGGGGTCCGGGACTGTCCTCAGGCAGTTCCTTGTGGGGCGGCAGCGCCGCCGGGACAAACTGCAAACGGTCCAGCTCCAGAACGTCCATCGCCGCCTGAGCCGAGGTCAGATGCCCCAAATGGGGTGGATTGAAGGTCCCGCCATAGATGCCCAGCTTCATGACCATGCCCCCTCGTTTATTATGCTTTCCGCTTTTTATCCGATACCAGAACGATCTTGTCTTTCTTATCCTTTTTGTGGGTTGGACGATACAGAACAAATTTTGTTCCGATCACCTGCACCACGTCACTGCGGGTGGCCGCGGCCAGTTCCTCCGCCGCCTCACGGCTGGTGAGCATACAATTCTCCAACACTTTGCCCTTGATCAGCTCCCGGGCCTCCAGAGCATCGTCAGCCTGCTTCACCAGATTGTCGCCGATGCCGTCCTTGCCTACATGGAGGATGGTGTCGATGTTGTTTGCCAGGCCCCGCAGCTGGGCCCGCTGTTTACTGGTCAGTTCCATTCAGATAGTTCTCCAATTCTGTTTTAAATTTGTTCAGCGCATTTCCCCGATGGGAAATGGCGTTCTTCTCCTCGGCAGTCAGTTCCGCAAAGGTCTTTTTCAGTCCGGGGATAAAGAACACAGGGTCGTAGCCGAAGCCGCCCTCACCCCTGGGGGCGTAAGCAATGGTGCCGGGGCACTCTCCTCTGGCCTCCACCTTGTCCCCGTTGGGGAAGCAACAGCAGATGCAGGAGACAAATTTGCCCCGCCGGTCCAGCTGGCCCCGCAGGTTCTCCAGCAGCAGCTTGTACCGGCCCACGTCGTCCAGCTCGGGACCGCCGTAGCGGGCGGAGTATACGCCGGGGGCGCCGTTGAGGGCGTCCACACACAGGCCGGAATCGTCGGCAATGGCGGGCAGACCGGAGGCCTCACATACCGCATGGGCCTTCAGATAGGCATTCTCCTCAAAGGTAGTGCCCGTCTCCTCCACGTCCACATCCACGCCCACTTCGGACTCCAGCACCACGTCCACCCCCAGCTGGGAGAGGATGGCCTTCATTTCCACCAGCTTGTGGGCGTTCTTGCTGGCCAATACCATTTTCATGTCTCAGCCCTCCAGTACGTTTTTCTGGATGGTCTGGAGCTGGGCGATGCCCTTGGCACATAGGTCCACCAGAGCCCGCTGCTCCTCCACGGTAAAGGCCCGGCCCTCGCCGGTGCCCTGGATCTCCACCAGCTTGCCGTCCCCGGTCATGATACAGTTCAGGTCCACCTGAGCGGAGGAATCCTCCTCATAGCATAGGTCCAGCAGCAGCTGATCGTCCACAATGCCGGCAGACACCGCCGCCACCTGATCCACCAGAGCATCGGCAACCCCTACCTTCTTCAGGGCCAGGGCCAGGGCCACATAGCCGCCGGTGACGCTGGCAGTACGGGTGCCGCCGTCTCCCTGGAGCACATCGCAGTCGATGGTTACGGTGCGCTCACCCAACTTTTTCATATCCACGCAGGCCCGGAGGGACCGGCCCACCAGCCGCTGGATCTCCGCGGAGCGGGGAGACAGCTTCAGCTTGGCAATGTCCCGCTTGGAGCGCTCCCGGTTGGCCCGGGGCAGCATGGAGTACTCAGCGGTGACCCAGCCCTCCCCCTCGGGAACGTGGGGCGGGGTGCGCTCCTCCACGCTGGCGCAGCACAGCACCTGAGTGTTGCCGCAGCGGATGAGGCAGGAACCCTCAGCAAATTTGTTGAAGTTAGGAATGATCTCTACAGGCCGCAGCTGGTCCGCCGCCCGTCCGTCAATTCTGGCCATTGTTATAACCTCCATTAAATCAGCGCTTCCACAAAGGCCTCCGCTTCAAAGGGCATAAGGTCGTCGATACCCTCGCCCACGCCGATATACTTCACCGGCACCTGGAGCTCCTGGGCGATGGCAATGACGATGCCGCCCTTGGCGGAGCCGTCCAGCTTGGTGAGGACGATGCCGGTAATGCCGGCGGCCTCCTTGAACTGCTTGGCCTGGATCAGGCCGTTCTGGCCGGTGGTGGCGTCCAGCACCAGCAGGGTCTCCCGGTCGCAGCCGGGCAGCTCCCGGTCCACCACCCGGGAGATCTTGTTCAGCTCATTCATCAGGTTCTGCTTGTTGTGCAGCCGCCCGGCGGTATCGATGAGGATCACATCGGTACCTCTGGCCTTGGCGGCGGTGAGGGCGTCAAACACCACGGCGGCGGGATCAGCCCCCTCGTGCTGGCGGACGATCTCCACGCCGGAGCGCTGGCTCCAGATCTCCAGCTGATCCGCGGCGGCAGCCCGGAAGGTATCCGCGGCAGCCATCAGCACGCGCTTGCCCTCCCCCTTCATCTTGGCGGACAGCTTGCCGATGGTGGTGGTCTTACCCACGCCGTTCACACCGATGAACAGAGCCACCGAGGGGGTGGTGGTAAGGTGGAGCTCCGGCTCACCCACCTGAAGCATCTCGGTGAGCACCCGCCGCAGGCAGGCTCGGGCGGAATCCATGTCCTTGATCTTCTCCTCCTTCACCCGGCGGCGCAGGGTCTCCACCGCCTTCAGGGTGGTGTCCACGCCCATGTCGCCCAGGATCAGGGTTTCCTCCAACTCGTCGTAGAAGTCGTCGTTGAGCTCACCGGCAAACAGTTGGTCGATGGAGTGGCCGATGTTCTCCTTGGTGCGGGTCAGGCCCGCCTTGATCTTCGCAAAAAAGCCCATATTGATTTTGGTTCCTTTCGGTTGTTGATAAAGCTGCCGACTTACTTGATATGCAGCTCTTTTTCCACATCATTGAGATTGATAGTCAACATCCGGCTGACGCCCTGCTCCTGCATGGTGACGCCGTAGAGCACATCCGCTTCCTCCATGGTACCGCGGCGATGGGTGATGACAATAAACTGGGTCTTGTCCGCCATCTGGCGCATATAGTGAGCAAAGCGCACCACGTTGGCATCGTCCAAAGCGGCCTCGATCTCATCCATCACCACGAAGGGGGTGGGCCGCACTTTCAGAATGGCAAAGTAGAGGGCAATGGCCACGAAAGCCTTCTCGCCGCCTGACAGCAGGGAGAGCACCTTCAGTGCCTTGCCCGGGGGCTGCACCCTGATCTCAATGCCGCAGTTCAGGATATCCTCCGGGTCCTCCAGTTCCAGGGTGGCTTTACCTCCTCCGAAGAGCTCGGTAAAGGTCTGCTGGAAGGACTCGTTGAGGATGGCAAACTGCTTGCCGAAGATGGCACGCATCTCCTCGGTGATATCGGCGATAATGCCCTCCAGCTCTTTCTTGGACTTCTGCACGTCGTCCCTCTGGTCGGTGAGATAGGTATAGCGCTCATTGATGCGCTGAAACTCGTCGATGGCGTCCAGGTTGATGTTGCCCAAAGCAGAGATGGATTTTTTCAGCTCACCCACCCGGCGCTGGGCCTTGGGGACACTCTCCAGCTCCACCCGCTGGGCCATGGCCGCTTGGTGGGACAGCTCGTAGGTCTCCCACAGCTTGTCCAGCAGGTTCTTCTCCTCCATGGCTGCGGCAGCCTTCTTCTGCTCCAGCACCGACACCTCCCGCTCCAGGTTGAGGAGCGCGCTGTTCTTGTCCCGGGCGTCCTTGTCCGCCTGGTTGCGCTGGGCCTCCAGGGCCAGCTTCTCGTCGTTGATGCGGCTGATGGCGGCCTGACGATCCTGGTTCTCCTGCCGGATGGTCTGGAGCTGCCGCTCCTTTTCCGCAATCTCCCGCTCCAGGCCGGCGTTCTTCTCCTGGAACTGGGAGAGCATCTTTTCCCGCTCGGCCTTGTCGCCGGTCAGATCCCGGCGCAGTTCCTCCAGCTCGGTCATGGACTTCCGGGCAGCCTGGGCTTCCGCCTCCAGGGCGGCCAGGCGCATATTCAGTTCGGCAATGGCCTCACCCAGAGCCGTGGCCTTCTCCTGGGCTTCGCTCTGGCCTCTGGCCTTACCCTCTGCCTCGGCCCGCAGGGCGGCGGCAGCCCCCTCCAGGGACTCCACCCGGGCACGAGCGGCACGGGTATCCGCCTCGATCTGGGCAGAACGGGCCTGGAGCTGTTCCAGCTCACTCTTCTGGTCGGCCCGCTGCTTCTTCAAATCGGCCAGCTGGGTATCCAGATGGTCTAAGCGCTCCTCCAGCTTGAGGATGTCGTCCTCGTGGCGGCGCTGCTGGGCTTGGGCAGTCTCCATTTCATAGGTGGCGGCGGTAGCCTCCCGCTTGGCCTCCTCCATGGCGTGGGCCGCGTCAGCCAGCTGCTGGGCCACGCCGGTGCGCTGCTGAGCCAGCCGCTCCAACTCGTTGGCCCGGCTCAGGATGCCCGCGCTGCGGGACGCCGAACCGCCGGTCATGGAGCCGCCGGGGTTGAGCACCTGGCCGTCCAGGGTAACAATTTTGAAGCGATAGTTGTATTTCCGGGCCATGGCGATGGCCTTGTCCATATCCTCGGCCACCACGGTGCGGCCCAGCAGGTTGGAAAAGATCTTCTCATACCGGGGGTCAAACTGGATGAGTTCGTTGCCCAGGCCCACAAAGCCGGGCTCCCTGCGCACGCCCTGATCCCGGAAGTCGGAAGGCCGCATGGAGGTCAGGGGCAGGAAGGTGCTCCGACCGCCGTCCCGGCGTTTCAGGTACTGGATGGCGGCTTTGCCGTCCTCCTCCCGCTCCACCACGATATGCTGCATAGCGCCCCCCAGGGCGATCTCGATGGCCACGGTGCAGGCGTCGGGCACGTGGATGAGCCCGGCCACCGGGCCGTGGATCCCCCGAAGCTGGCCCTTCTTGGCCTCCCCCATCACCAGCTTTACCGCTTTGGAGTAGCCCTCATACATCTTTTCCATCTCGGAGAGCATATGGATGCGGGAGTTCAGGGCGTTGTCCTCCATCTGGAGTTTGACGTGGCGCTCCTCCGCCTCCCTGGCCTTCCGCTGCCGGGTCTCCAGCCGCAGGGCGTAACCGCTGATGATGTTCTGTAAGCTGTCCTTGTCCTCTCTGGCCTGGTCCAGCTCCTGAGCGGCCTGACGGCGGGTCTCCTCCGCCTCCTGGAGTCGATCCTCACCGGCGGCCAGCTCCTGACGCATGGCCTCGTCCCGGTCCAGCACCTCCTGGGCGGCGGCGGCCAGGGCGGAGATGAGGGCCTTTGCGTCGGCGGCGGAGGCGTTCTCCACCGCCTCCTTCCGGCGCAGATCCTCCAGCTCCTGGGCAATGGCCCCGGCAGAGCGGCTGGCGGAGGCAGCCTCATTCTGGCGGTCTGTCAACTGCTGACGCAGTCCGGCAGTCTGGCCTTCCAGCTCCTCCAACCGGGTCTTACGCTCCCCGATCTGAGCGGCGATGGAGTCGGCCCGGCCCTCCTGCTGCTCCAGCTCCCGCTGGATGCGGTCCCGGTTCTCCAGGTTGTTCTGAATGTTGGTTTTGAGAACGGCGATGGCGTTTTCCAGGCTGTTGGCATCGGCCTCCCGCTGCATCATTTGGAAGCGGATGCCTTCGGTCTCCACGTCCTTGTCCCGCATCTGAGCGGAGAATGCCTCAGCGGCGGCGTACAGATCCTCCACCTGCTGCTGGACCTCCCCTTTCTGGCGGAGGGCATTCTCGTAGTCGGACAGGGTCTTGCGGGAAGCAGACCGGATCTTCTCCAGCTGGTCCAGCCACAGGGAAATCTCCAGCCCACGCAGCTCGTCCCGCAGGATGAGGAATTTTTTGGCCTTTTCGCTCTGCTGGCGCAGGGGCTCCACCTGGAGCTCCAGCTCGTCGATCTTGTCGGTGATGCGTACCAGGTTCTCCTGGGTACGCTCCAGCTTGCGCTCGGCCTCCTCCTTCCGGTGGCGGAACCTGGAGATACCGGCGGCCTCCTCAAAGATCTCCCGGCGGTCGCCGCTCTTCACCGACAGGATCTCGTCGATACGGCCCTGACCGATGATGGAATAGCCCTCCCGGCCCAGGCCGGTGTCCATGAACAGCTCGTTCACGTCCTTCAGGCGGACGGAACGGCGGTTGATATAGTACTCACTCTCGCCGGAGCGGTAGTACCGGCGGGTGACCATGACCTCGCTCTCCTCCAGCGGGAAGATATGGTCGGTATTGTCCAGCACCAGGGACACCTCGGCAAAGCCCTGCTGCTTGCGCAGGGCGGTACCGCCGAAGATCACATCCTCCATCTTACCGCCCCGGAGGGCCTTGGTGGACTGCTCCCCCATGACCCAGCGGATGGCGTCGGAGATATTCGATTTTCCGCTGCCGTTGGGACCAACGATAGCGGTGATGTCCTCCCCGAAGGAGAGAACCGTTTTATCCGGGAATGATTTGAATCCCTGGATCTCCAGCGCTTTTAAATACAAGGCGGCACCTCGCAACACATATACTTCTGAATAAAGTATTATATCAAGGAATGAAGGCTATTGCAAATCCTTTTGCCCCCGAAACACATAAAACAGGACTGCGGATGATCCGCAGTCCTGTTTCTTTCCAGTTGATGCCCTCAGCCCTTCAGCTTCTCAATGGCAGCTTTGGCGGCATTCTGCTCCGCCCCCAAACCGCACGGCGGTTTGGGAACCCCATTTCGTTCTATCTGTCCGGGTGAAGTGAATTCACCCGGCATCAAGGTTTTGCCTCCGGCAAAACGCTTGGCGCCGCAGAGCGGCGGCTCGCTTACGCTCGCAAAAGAGGCGGAGCACTCTGGCAATCACTCAACCCTTCAGTTTCTCGATGGCGGCCTTGGCGGCATTCTGCTCCGCCTCTTTTTTGCTGCGGCCCTTGCCCTGTCCGATGGGGGTGCCGTTCAGGTCCACCTCCACCGAGAAGATCTTGGCGTGGTCGGGGCCCTCGGCACCGATGAGCTGATAGCCCAGCACCTGGCCGCTCTCCCGCTGGACCAGTTCCTGCAGGGCGGTCTTGTAGTCCCGGCTGGCGCTCTTCTCCTCTTCCCGGTCCAGGATAAATTTCTGGATGATCTTACGGGCGGAGCCGATGCCCCCGTCCAGGTAGACAGCGGCGATCACCGCCTCCACCGCGTCGGCCACGATGGAGGGCCGTTCCCGGCCGCCGCCGGCGTCCTCACCCTTGCCCAGTTTCAGGTAGGCTCCCAAGTTCAGCTGCTGGGCCACCTCCACCAGGCTGCCCTCGCACACCAGGGCCGCCCGGGTGCGGGTCAGATCCCCCTCGGGCAGATCAGGATGGGTGCGGAACAGGTAGTCCGCCGTCACCATACCCAGCACGGAGTCTCCCAGAAACTCCAGCCGCTCATTGCTCTGGCACCCTCTCGCCTTGTTCTCGTTGGCGTAGGAGCTGTGGGTCAGAGCATTTTCCAACAGGGCCCGCTGGTTGAAGCGGTAACCCAGCTTTTCTTCCAAGGCTTCCATGGCCGTCCCTCCCTTTCATGACAGGAGCCCCGCCGTCGGCGGGGCTCCCCAGTCTGATTCTGTGTCAGTCTTCCAGTTTGGACTTCAGATAGCGGACCAGGTCGGCCACAGTGGCAACGCCGGACAGGTCGTCCTCGTCCATATTCTCCAGGCCGAACTCCTCTTCCACCGCCATGGTCAGTTCCACGATGTCCAGAGAGTCGGCACCCAGGTCCTCGAAGGAGGTGTCCATGGTGATGCTGTCAGCTTCCACACCAAACTGCTCGGACAGCAGACCGGCAATCTTCTCAAAAATCATGTTCATCTACTCCTGTCGCATCCGTCGTCCGACGGCGTCTTTGCATTTGCACTATGATAATAGTGCAAGTCTTGAGCGCCTGTCAATAGGTAACTCAAATTTTTTCCTCTGCGTTGGTAGGCAAGCGCATATATTCGATATTCTCCACCAGATCATCGATCATGCCGGAGGCGGCAAAATCCCGAGCCTGACGGATGGCGTTTTTGATGGCGTAGTCGTTGGAGGAGCCATGGGCCTTGATCACCGGCTTGGAAATACCGATAAGAGCGGTACCGCCCACCTCGCTGGAGTCCATCTTCTTTTTGAACTGCTTGAGCCCACCGGACACCAGCACCGCAGCCAGTTTGGTGAGGAAGCTCTTCTTGAACATGGCCTTCAGCTCCTTGGCCATATACCCGGCGGTACCCTCCATGGTCTTGAGGAAGATGTTGCCCGAGTAGCCGTCGGACACGATGACGTCCACCTGACCGAACACCGCCTCACGGGCCTCCACGTTGCCCACGAAGTGGATGCGTCCGGCCTTGTCTGCCTCGGTGAGCAGGGCGTGGGCTTCCCGCTGCAGATCGGTGCCCTTGGAGGGCTCGGCGCCGATGTTCAGCAGGCCCACCTTGGGCTCAGGCCGCTTAAGTACCCGTTCGGCATAGTAGGAACCCATGAAGGCAAACTGGAGCAGGTACTCCGGGGTACCCTCGGCAGTGGCGCCGCAGTCGATGAGCACCGCCCCGCCTGCGCCCGTAGGCACCACAGGGGCCAGCGCGGCCCGGCGGATACCACGCACCCGCTTGATCATCAGGGTGGCGGCGGAGAGCAGGGCGCCGGTGCTGCCGGCGGACACAAAGGCATCGCCGTCCCCGTTTTTCAACAGATTGAGGCCCACAGTGAGGGAGGAGTCCTTCTTCTCCCGGAAGGCGGTGGCGGGGTTGTCGCACATCTCCACCACCTGGCTGGCGTGGGCGATCTCCAGGCCGGGAGGCAGCTGATCGATACCGTCGTCCTTCAGGACCTTGAGGATATCCTCTCCCCGGCCCACCAGGATGACCTCCACCCCCAGCTCACGGACCGCAGCCAGTGCGCCCCGCACATTGGAAGCAGGCGCGTTGTCGCCCCCCATGGCGTCTACGATGATCTTCATATGGTTCTCCTCTTCTTTCTATGTTCTTCCGTTTTCAGACGGGTGGGGTCTCAGCCCTCTACATCCAGTCCCGCCAGCATTTCCAGAGCCCGCTTACTCAATTCGGCATTCTTGTTCCCCACGGAAATCATATTTCCGTGGGGGCCCCGACCCTGAAATCTGCTCGGGCGAAGTGAATTCGCCCGGCATCAAGATTTTGCTTCGCAAAATACTTGGCGCCGCACGGCGGCGGGTCGCTTTCGCTCCCGGGTAAGCGGACGCGCCTTATTCTACATCCAGTCCCGCCAGCACTTCCAAAGCCCGCTTACTCAATTCCGCGTTCTTGTTCCGCTTGCCCTTGACCTTATAGCCCAGGGGCGGGATGATGCCGAAATTCACATTCATGGGCTGGAAATCGGTAACGCTCTCATTGCTGATATACAGGGCTAGGGCACCGGTAGCGGTCTCCTGAGGGAAATCCACCGGCGGCTTGCCGGTGAGCCGCCGGGCCAGCTCCACCGCCGCCAGGAAACCGGAAGCGGTGGACTCCACATAGCCCTCCACGCCGGTGATCTGGCCAGCAAAACAGATCCAGGGGTCCTTCTTCACCCGGTAGTACCGGTCCAGCAGCCGGGGAGAGTCCAGATAGGTATTGCGGTGCATGACGCCGTAGCGGACGAATTCCGCGTTTTTCAAAGCAGGGATCATGGAGAATACCCGCTTCTGCTCCGGCCACTTCAGATGGGTCTGGAAGCCCACCAGATTGTAGATGGTGCCGTCGGCGTTGTCCCGCCGCAGCTGCACCACGGCGAAGGGCTCCTTGCCGGTCTTGGGGTCCCGCAGGCCCCGGGGCTTCAGGGGCCCGTAGCACAGGGTCTGCTTGCCCCGGCGGGCCATGACCTCCACCGGCATACAGCCCTCAAACACGTTCTTGTCCTCAAAGCCGTGGACCTCCGCCTCCTGGGCGGCACACAGCTCAGTCCAGAATGCGTCGTACTCCTCCTCGGTCATGGGGCAGTTGATGTAGTCCGGGGTGCCTTTGTCGTAGCGGGAGGCGAAAAAGGCGCTCTCCATATCCACACTCTCAAAGGTCACCAGAGGGGCGGCGGCGTCAAAGAAGTTGAGGTAGCGGCTCTCAGGGAAAAAATCTTTGATGGCGTCCGCCAGCACATCGGAGGTCAGCGGCCCGGAAGCCACAATCACGTTGCCCTCGGAGGGGATGGCAGTAACTTCCTCCTCCACCACAGTGATGAGAGGATGATTCCGGATCTTTTCGGTGATGGCCTGAGCAAAGCCATGGCGGTCCACCGCCAGGGCGCCGCCGGCCTCCACCCGGTGCTCGTCGGCGCAGGAGAGGATGAGGGAGCCCATCCGCCGCAGCTCCTCCTTCAGCAGGCCCACCGCGTTCTCCAGCTGGTCGGAGCGCAGGGAGTTGGAGCACACCAGCTCGCCGAACCACTGGGTATGGTGGGCGGGGGTCATTTTGTGGGGCTTCATTTCCTTCAGGGTCACGGGGATGCCCCGCCGGGCCAGCTGCCATGCAGCCTCACACCCAGCCAGACCCGCGCCGATCACGAGTACAGGTTCCATAGGTTCCTCCTTGGAGTAAGGTCAACGGATGAAGTTGGTCCGCTGGGCGGGTTCCCGCTGGGGCAGGCCGTACTGGGCCTTGCCCAGGGCAATGCTCTTGACCAGGAAAGCCATGTTCCGGGCCAGGGTACGCATGGTTTGCAGCCCCTCCGCATCCTGGGCGGCCTCGCCGGGCGCTCTGCCGTGGATGCTGTTCCAGTACTGGCTGGAGGCCACCGGCATCCCGCTGATGGTAAAGAATTTGTTCAGCTCGTCAAAGGTGGATGACAGTCCGCCCCGGCGGGCGGCCACCACGCTGGCTCCCACCTTCATGGTCTTGTCAAAGGGGGTGGAGTAAAACAGGCGGGTCAGAAAAGCCACCAGGGTGGCATTGGCCGAGGCGTAGTACACCGGGCTGCCTACCACCAGGCCGTCGCAGGCCTCAAACTTGGGGGCAACCTCATTGACCAGATCGTCAAATACGCACCGGCCCAGCTCGCTGCACCGGCCGCAGGCCACACAGCTGCGAATATCCCGATGCCCAATGTGGATCTGCTCCGTCTCAATGCCCTGGTCGGCAAATACCTTCTCCATCTCTCCCAGCGCCAAGGCGGTATTGCCGTTGGCCCGGGGACTTCCGTTCAGCAACAGGATCTTCATGGCTTTTCCTTCCCTTTCTCCGCCGGTCAGGCCTCTTCTGTGGTCTTGGCGGCTTTTTGGGTGGTCGTCTTTTTCGTTGTGGTCTTTTTGGCGGTGGTGGCCTTTTTCGTGGTCGCCGCCTTCTTGGTGGTGGTCTTTTTGGCAGCCGTCTTCTTGGCAGGCTTCTTCTCCTCCTCGGGGGGAGCGCCCTCCGCCGGAGTCTCTGTGACGGCAGTGGTCTTTTTCTTATAGCCCCGCTGGTCCTCAGGCAGGAAGTTGGGGCACTCGGGGTTGATGCAGAAGGGCTTCTTGAAACCACGGCCCGACTTCTTGAACAGGGTATGGCCGCACTCGGGGCAGTTGTCCTTCACGGGTACATCCCAGGTCATAAAGTCACACCGGCGGGCCTCATCCTTGTTGGCGTTATTCTCGCAGCCGTAGTAGGCATAGCCCCGCTTGGAGGTCTTTTTCAGGATTTTTCCGCCGCACTTGGGGCACTTGCCCGGCATTTCAATAACGATGGGCTGGGTGTGGTCGCACTCCGGCCAGCCGGGGCAGGCCAGGAACCGGCCGAACCGGCCTGATTTATACACCAGGTTGCGGCCGCACTTGGGGCAGATCACGTCGGACACCTCGTCGGGCACCTTGATCCGCTCGCCGTCCAGGTCCTGCTCGGCCTGCTTCAATTCCTTCTCAAAGCCGCCGTAGAACTGGCTCAGCAGACTCTTCCAGTCCACCTTGCCGGTCTCCACCTCGTCCAACTGCTCCTCCATGTTGGCGGTGAAGGCGGTATCCACAATGTCGGTGAATTTGTCCTTCATCAGGCCGGTCACCACCTCGCCCAGGGGGGTGGGCCGCAGGTTCTTGCCCTCTTTTACCACATACTCCCGGTCCAGAATGGTGGAGATGGTGGGGGCATAGGTGGAAGGGCGTCCGATGCCCTTCTCCTCCAGGGCCTTGATGAGGGTAGCCTCGGTGTAGCGGCTGGGGGGCTGGGTGAAGTGCTGATCGGGTTTCAGGCCCTTCAGCTCCAGGGGCTCCCCCTCCTTCAGGTCGGGCAGGGGGGACTGGAAAGCCTCGTCCTCCTCGTCCTTACCCTCCACGTACACAGCGGTATAGCCGGAGAACTTGAGAGAGGAGTGGGTGGCCCGGAAGGTATAGCCGGCGGACTCCACCTCGATGGACACGCTGTCATAGACGGCGGAGGCCATCTGGCAGGCCAGGAAGCGGCTCCAGATCAGCTTATAGAGCTTGTACTGCTCGGCGGTAAGGGACTTTTTGATGCCCTCCGGGGTGAGGGCCACGTTGGAGGGCCGGATGGCCTCGTGGGCGTCCTGGGCCCCGGATTTGGTCTTGTACACCCTGGGCTTGCCGGGGTAGTACTGCTCGCCATAGCGGGACAGGATGAAGTCCCGGGCGGCGGCGGTGGCCTCGTCGGACAGGCGGAGGGAGTCGGTACGCATATAGGTGATAAGACCCACGGTACCCTCGCCCTCAATGTCCACGCCTTCATAGAGCTGCTGGGCAATGGACATGGTGCGCCGGGGGGTCATGTTCAGCTTGCGGCTGGCCTCCTGCTGGAGGGTGGAGGTGATGAAGGGAGGCGCCGGGTTGCGCTGCTTGTCCTGGCGCTTGACGCTCTTCACGGAGAAGGGGGAAGCCTGGACAGCCTGGGCCACATCCTGAACGGCCTCCGCGCTGTTCAGCTCCATCTTCTTCTCTTTTCCGTAGAAACTGGCCTTGAACTGCCCCAGATTGGGGGAGATACGGGCCAGATCGGCCTCCAGGGACCAGTACTCCTGAGGCACGAAGGCCTTGATGTCGGCCTCACGCTCACACACCAGCCGGGTGGCCACCGACTGCACCCGTCCGGCGGACAGGCCCCGGCGGATCTTTTTCCACAGCAGGGGGGAGATCTGATAGCCCACGATACGGTCCAGCACCCGGCGGGCCTGCTGGGCATTGACCAGGTCCATGTCGATAGCCCGGGGGTGGGCGATGGAGTCGTTGACCACCTTCTTGGTAATCTCATTAAAGGTCACCCGGTAGGTCTTGTCGTCGGGAATCCCCAGCATCTCCTTTAGATGCCAGGAGATGGCCTCTCCTTCCCGGTCAGGGTCGGTGGCCAGAAATACTTTATCGCTCTTCTTGGCGGCCTTGGTCAGGTCGTCGATGACCTCTTCCTTGCCCTTGATGGGCTGATAGTCCACCGTGAAGTCGTTGTCCACATCCACGCCCAGCTTGCTCTTGGGCAGGTCCCGGACATGGCCCATGGAGGCCTTCACCTGATAGCCGGGCCCCAGATATTTGCCGATGGTCTTGGCCTTCGCCGGGGACTCGACGATCACCAGATTCGATTTCGCCACAGTACGATACTCCTTTTATTCTTGTTCCTCGAAACGGACGGCGGCGGCAAACCGCCGGCCCGGTAATTCCTTCAGATAGCCCCCGGCCTGCAGCAGGGTAAGGGCGGTATTGACCCGCCGGGCGGGGATCTCCGTCTGCCCTACGATCTCGTCGGCAGTGAGGGTCTTTTCCGACAGCAGGAAGAAAATCTCCCGCTGTTCCTCCCCCATCTGCTCCAGACCGCTGCGCGGTGCGACAGGCAGCCCCTCCTCCTGGACGGGCTTTTCGGGTTTTGGCTCAGGCTCCGGCGGCGGGGTGGGCATAACCTCCAGCCGCTCATCCGCCTCCTCGGCGGTCATAGGCTGGGGCTGGCACAGCTTGTGGGCATATCGCCCCTCATACTCACACAGGATATCCCCAGCAGTACGCACCAGCTTGGCCTCGCCCTGGGCAATAAGCCGGTTGGTCCCGGCGCTGGTGGCGGCATCCACCGGTCCGGGGACCGCAAATACATCCCGGCCCTGATCCAGGGCGTCGTGGGCAGTGATGAGAGCGCCACTGCGCTCCCCCGCCTCCACAGCTACCACACCCAGACACAGTCCGCTTAAGATGCGGTTGCGCTGGGGAAAACGCCAGCCATCCGGCCGGGTACCCGGCGGATTCTCCGACAGGATGGCGCCCCGGGCGGCCACATCCTCATAGAGCCAGCTGTTGCAGGCGGGATAGACCACATCCACGCCGCCGGCCAGCACCGAAACTACCGGTCCGCCGCCCTGGAGCGCGCCCTTCAGGGAGGCCGCGTCGATACCCTGGGCCAGACCGGACACCACCAGGGCGCCTGCCCGGGCCAGGCCCATGGCGATCCGCCCGGCAGTCCGTACGCCGTAGGCGGAGCACTGGCGGGATCCCACCATTGCAATCGCTACTTCTTCATCAAAGCGGAAGAGCCTCCCCTTGCCGTAGAGCACCAGGGGATAGTCGCTGAGCTGGAGCAGCCGCTCCGGGTAGGCTCCGTCCTGACAGCTGAGCAAAAACAGGCCCAGCCGGTCGCAGTTCTCCAGAATCCGATTGGTCTGGTCCAGAGATTTGTCACACAGGGACCGCCTGGCCTCCTGGGTCAGACGCAGAGGCTCGTAGGCCTCCCGGTCGGCAAAGTACACCCGCTCGGCGCCGCCGAAATAGTCCATCAGCTCCACCTGGTGCCGCTGGGGCAGGCCCCGCCGGGTAGAGAGCCAGAGCAGATATTGAATGCCCGCCACGGCGGCCCCTCCTCTCTCGTTGGCTCAGCGGTTCCGCCAGCCCTCCCACAGCACCACGGACGCCGCCACGGCGGCGTTGAGGGACTCGCATCGGTCCCGCATGGGGATCTTCAAGGTCAGGGCGCAGGCGTCCAGCACAGCCTGGGACACACCTCTGCCCTCGCTTCCAATGACTACCGCGGCGCGGCTCAGATCAGCCGCGCGCAGATCGGCGGTATCCTCCCGCAGTGCGGTGGCATACAGCGGCAGCTCCGCCGTTTTCAAGAGGACGGTAAGTTCCTCCAGCCCAGTCTCCCACACCGGCAGACGGAAGCAGGCGCCCATGGTGGAGCGCACCGTCTTAGGGGAGAATGGCTCGGCACATCCAGGGAGTAGGAACACTCCCTCCGCGCCAAAGGCGTCGGCAGTGCGCCACACAGTACCCACGTTGCCCGGGTCCTGGACCCCGTCCAGCACCAGATAAAGTCCCGGGGTCAGTGTCTTTGGCGGCATCAGGTCGGGGGTACGGCACACCGCCAGCATTCCCTGGGGCGTGTCCACCGTGGAAACCGACTTGAGCACGTCGGCGGGCACCTCTACCAGGCGCACACCCTCCGGCAACTTCCGGGGCGGCTCAATGCCTTCGGCCACCACCAGAGTTTCCACCACGGCATTCCAGCGCAGGGCCTCCTCCACCAGCTTATGTCCTTCACAGAGAAAGACTCCCTCCTGCCGGCGGGTTTTTTTGTCATTTCCCAGCTTTCGCAGCCGGGCCACCAGAGGATTCTGGCGGCTGGTGATCCGTTCCATGCTCATCTTACAGATCCTGCAGGCGGTTGACATCCTCAGTGCGGCCCAGGGCCACCACCGTATCCCCCGCCTCCATAATAGTGCTGGGGCCGGGGGTCACATTGAAGGCCTCCTGTCCCTTTTTCCGTACGGCAATGATGTTGACCTTATAGCGGGCCCGTACATTCAGTTCCGCCAGATTTTTTCCCAGCCAGTCCCGGGGCACGGTGGTCTCCACAATACCAAAATCTTCGCTGAGCTCAATAAAATTGAGGACATTGGAGCTGGACAGGCCCTGGGCCAGCTTGACGCCCATCTCATGCTCGGGGAACACCACCCGGTCGGCGCCGATTTTCTCCAGCACTTTGCGGTGGACATGGCTCTGGGCTTTACAAATTACCTTACGCACGCCCAGTTCCTTCAGGTTCAGGGTGATGAGGGCGGAAGTACCCACATCCACGCCTACCGCCACCACGGCGCAATCGTAGTTGCGTACGCCCAGGGCCCGGAGCACCGCCGGATCTCTGGCGTCGCCGGTAACGGCATGGGTGACCTTGTCGGCCACCTTCTGTACATTCTCCTCGGAGTCGTCCAGGGCCAGCACCTCGTGGCCCAGGGAGCTGAGCTCGGTGGCCACGGCGCTGCCAAACCGGCCCAGGCCGATGACAACGAAGGTTTTCATTCGGTTACACATCCTTCCAACCGGGTGGTTACCCGATCATCACATTCATTTCCGGATATTTGATCTTGGCCGTCCGGCCGCCGCGGGTGATAAAGGCAATGGAGAAGGAGAGCACACCCACCCGGCCCATATACATCAGCAGAATAATCAGAGACTGGGAAAACACACTCAGTCCCGGTGTGATACCAGTGGTCAGACCCACCGTACCCATGGCGGAGGCTACTTCAAAGGCACAGTCCAGATAGGGCAAATTTTCCACCGTAGAGATCGTCATAGACCCCACCAGGAACAAAAACAGCATCACCAGCGCCAGCGTCATGGCGTTAAGCACCCGGCGGTAGGGAATGGTGCGGCCCCGGAAGGTGACCTGCTCCCGTCCTGCCAGTCCGGACCGGAGGGCCAGCAGCAGCACCGCCACAGTAGCCGTTTTCAGGCCGCCGGCAGTGGAGCCGGAGGAGCCGCCAATCAGCATCAGGATAGAAGAAAATGCCTTGCTGGTATCGCTGAGTCCTCCCTGTCCGATGGCGTCAAAGCCGGCGGTACGCAGGGTAATGGACTGGAAGATGGAGTTCATGATCTTCTCCCACAGAGGCATATTCCCCAGGGTGGCGGGATTGGAGTATTCCTCCACCAGGAAGAACAGAGCGCCGCCGATAATCAGCACTCCGGTAACGATAAGCACCATTTTGCTGTACACCGAAAGTTTGTGCCAGCAGCGCTTTTCCAGAATATCCTCCCACACAAAAAAGCCCAGGCCGCCCACTACAATGAGGGCTCCGATGGTGCCCAGCACCAACGGATTGTTCTGCAATCCGGCCAGGCTGCTGAATGCACCGAATTTTCCGCCCAGCAAATCGAAGCCGGCGTTACAGAAGGCGGAGATGGAATGGAAGATCCCCCGCCAGATGCCGCCCAGGATACCAAAATGGGGGATCATGGCAATGCTCAGCAGCACCGCCCCTGTTCCCTCGATCAGGAAGGTACCCATCAGAGCGTGGCGCACCATCCGTACCACACCATCCAGATCGTTCAGGTTCAGAGTGGATACCATAATAAGCCGCTCAGACAAGCCGATGCGGCGGCGCAGGGCAAAGGACACCAGGGTAATCACCGTCATGAAGCCCAGGCCGCCCAACTGAATCATAAGGATAATCACCAGTTGGCCGAAGAAGGACCACTGGACCCAGGTATCCACCAGGATCAGGCCTGTAACGCAGGTGGACGAGGTGGCAGTGAACAACGCCGTAAAGAATCCGGCGCTCTGGCCGTCCCGGGATGCAATGGGCAGGGTGAGCAGCAAAGCACCCACCAAAATGATCACGGCAAAAGAGGCCGCCACGATCCGGGTAGCATTCAGGCTTCGGTTGCGGATAAACATATCCCGCAGCCAAAGAGCAAATTGTTTGATCACAGCTGGGCCCTCCCCCAAAAGTCGGCGCCCGCCGAACGGTCTGTTGGACGCAGAAAAGCATACCGAAGGAAGCTCATTCCTTCGGTATGCCCATTCTCTCTCCGACCGGAGCCCGCCGATTTACCGGCTTCCAGGCTCCACCTGTTTGCAATAAAGCATACCTGATCCGCTGCACAGGGGTACATAGGTCGTCCCTCATCTTTCCACATTTTCCCGGGGAACACTCCCGTGGAATCATACAAAGGTAACTATAGCATACCCTCCAAAGATATTCAAGTCAACGATTATTATACCCCCGCCCTGAATTTCCTACCTTATGTATAAAAAGCCGGCGGGTCCAACCTCCTCCCCTCCTGCACATTTAACAGATTTCGCCAGTTATCAGCCTGTTTGGCATTTCACAATGAAAGAGTTGAAATCCGAGTCAGTTACAAGGTATAATCAGCTATACGCTTCACCAACGCCGGCCCTGTCCGGTATCCAGTTACGAAAGAGGGTCACGGTATGCAGACAGAACATCAGGAAAAAGTGGACCGCCAGGTATGTGCCAACTGCGGCGGAACCATCAAATGGAACATCGCCAAGCAGCGTCTGGAGTGCTCCGCCTGCCGGACTCCCTACATCGCGGAGACTACCGTTGAGCGGGTGGAGGAGCATGATTTTGAGGGATACGTCCAGCGGGAAGGCCAGAGAGTGTCCTTCCCTGACACCGCCATTATCGCCTGCGGTACCTGCGGCGCACAGATCGCTGTGGACGAGCACTGCACTGCCACGGTCTGTCCCATGTGCGGCTCAACCCAGCTTTTGGAAAGCCGCCAGGAGGCCGGCGTTCCCCCCGACGGTGTAATTCCCTTCCGGGTGGACCGTGAAACTGCCCAGCAGAACTTTGCCAAGTGGGTCAAAAGCCGCTGGTTTGCCCCCAACCGTCTGAAACAGGCCTATCAGGCAGGCAAACTCCAGGGCATTTACCTTCCCTTCTGGACCTTTGACGCCCAGGTAACCAGTACATACTGGGGACAAGGCGGCAACACCCATACTGTTCGGGACAGCAAGGGCAACACCCGCACGGAAATTCACTGGCGGCCGGTAAGCGGTACTGTGGGCGGCTTTTATGACGATTTGCAGGTATGCGCAACCATGAATTCAGCCAGCCAGGTGGTGGAAAAGGTCCTGCCCTACAATACCTGCGACAACACCCTTCCTTTCTCCCCCAGCTATCTGTCCGGTTTTCTGGCGGAGCACTATGCCATCCCCGCCACCCAGGCGGTGGATACCGCCAAAGAGCAGGTCCGCACCGATCAGATCAATCAGGCGGAAAGCGACATCCTGTCCCGGGGCTTCAGCCATGCCCGGGTCAGCAATATCAACATTGAATATCACAAGATCACCTATAAACACGTGCTGCTGCCCGCCTGGTCCTCGGCCTTTGCCTACAACGGCAAGCAGTATATGTACATCATCAACGGTGAGAGCGGCAGAGTAGGCGGCCAGCGGCCCTACAGTGTTCCCAAAATCGTGGCGGCGGTAGCCGCGGCAGCGGCAGTCATCACCGCCGCGGTCATTCTGCTCACCGGCGCAGCCGCTCCGCCCGCTCTTCAGGCGGAGGAAAACGCACAGCCTCAGGCTATTGTCATCCAGGAGGATTCTCCCTGGACGGCCTGGGAGGACAATCTCTGAGACATAGAAAGGACGGAAAAGCCATGGCATGGTTTGGTCAAGGAAAAGATACCATTGAATGGGAAGAATTCCGGGATGACGTACTCTTTTACAAGTGGCCCGCCAAGGAGATCAAGCGGGGCTCCCACCTCATTGTGCGGCCGGGACAGAAGGCCATTTTCTATTCCGACGGTATTGTGGGCGCTATTTTTGAAAATCAGGGCAATTTCGATATCTACACCGATATTGTTCCCTTCTTCTCCACACTGAAGGGCTGGCTGTCCCTGCGGGGGGACTCCGGCCTGCGTGCGGAAGTCTACTTTGTCAACGCGAAGGAACTGACTCTGCCCTGGGGCACCCGTCAGCGGATCATGATCCCCACGCCCGAGGTACCCAGCGGTATCCCCGTTGGATGCAACGGCAATCTGGTCATTGAGTTCCGGGACTACCAGACCTTTATCAACAAGGTGGCCGGAGTCAAAGCCACCTATTCTCTGGAGGATGTGGCCGACCGGATCATGGGCGAGCTCAACCCGGTGGTAGCCGAGGCCATCCTGGACGGACAGCAGCAGATGGGGCTTAACGCGCTGGTGGGGCTTCAGCAGAACAGCCGGAAGTTGGGAAAAGCCATTCAGGAGGAGCTGGACAAAGAGCTCAGCGACTTTGGTCTGGGCGTGGCGGACGTCAATATCCTGGCCTTTAACTATCCGCCTGAGGTCCAAAAGATGGCGGAGAAGGTGGCCGCCCAGTCCTTCGTTACCGACATGGGCAAATATACCTCCGTCAGTATGGCCGACAGTATGTCCACCCCCGGCAGCGCTGGTTCGGCCGCCGCCTCTGGTATGGGAATGGCCATGGGAATGCAGATGGCCGCCCAGATGATGGGTCAGATGGGACAGATGACACAGCCCCAGGCCGCCCAGCCTCAGCAGGCCGCCTGTGTCTGTGCCTCCTGTGGCTATGCCAGCCCCACCCAGGTCAAATTCTGTCCTCAGTGCGGCAAGCCCATGGGCCAGCCTCAGCCGGCCGGCGACCGTTTCTGCCCCAACTGCCGTAAAATGGTGGCGGGCAAATTCTGTCCCGACTGCGGCACACCCACCGTGTAATTCACCTCTATCTTTTTAGAAAAACAAGAAAAGGTGGCAGGCACAAAAGTGCCTGCCACCTTTTTGCTTTGCAAAAAGCCCGGATTATTTCGCTGTGCTCTCCGCACTCCTCAGTCTGTGCCACCGATCTCTTTCGCGCATAATATGTTGTGGGATCATTTCCCAGAAGGTGGTAACACGAATGGGTGTTACAAATTCCAACAAGGTAATCAATACCGACCGCATTGCCTGCGACGGGTCGCTGCGTGTGAGTCTGACACTGACTGCCGCGCCGGATATTATCACCAATCCAACCGATATCGTGCTGATTCTGGATCGCTCCGGCAGTATGGCAGGCATACCACTGACCAATATGAAGCTGGGTGCAAAGACATTCATCGACATCATCGATGAGGCCACCGATAACACGCAAGACGGTCAAATCGGTTCCGGCAGCCGGATCGGCATCGTCAGCTTCTCCAATACCGCTGTGGCAAACACGCAGCTTATCACCTCGGTGGACACACTGAAAAGCGCAGTGGACAGTCTGACTGCCTCGGGCACTACCAATCATGCAGACGCCTTTACCAAGGCGATTCAGCTCTTTGATCCCGCCTCCAGCAATGCGAAGGTTATCGTAATCTTTACCGACGGCAATACCACCACCGGCGCTCCGCCCGCACCCGTAGCTGCCGCCGCCCGCGCCCAGGGTATTGTCATCTACTGTATCGGCCTCATCGGCTCGGATGGTCTGGACATTGGGGCCTTAAACAACTGGGCCACCGACCCGGACGCCTCACACGTGGCGGTGACCCCCGATGCTGCCGACCTTGAAAACCTGTTCGAAGAGCTGGCAGCTAACCTGACCAAACCTGGTGCAACCAATATCGTAATTGATGAGATCGTAATAATAAAAGCAAATAAAAAGCGGCCTCGAAAGGCCGTGAAAACGCAAAAGTAATGTCAAAAGTTCTTCAAAGATGTTAAAATTTGCTTAACACTTCTCAGAATCCACCTATTTCTGATTGAAAACAAGCAAAAGCCACTTGAAAATCGCTATTTTCTTCTGTTTTTTGATGTCAGGAGGAAGAAAAATAAAAAATTCAGTTCATGGAGTATCGCGGGAAACCTCTGCTCATATTTCCACTTTTTCAAATTCCACTTTGCCTTATTCAGCTCCACAAAGACGGCAGAAGTTCCACCTTTTTCCACAAAAAAAGAGGGCGGGCATTTCTGCCCCCCTCTCGGATGATGATTTCTGGTTGAAATCCTGGAATTTTATTAGCCGAAGTAGCGCTTCAGCAGGCCCTCGAAAGCCTTGCCGTGGCGGGCCTCGTCGCGAGCCATCTCGTGAACGGTGTCGTGGATGGCGTCCAGGTTGTGCTGCTTGGCCAGCTTAGCCAGGTCAGTCTTGCCCTGGGTAGCGCCGTTCTCGGCGTCCACACGCATCTCCAGGTTCTTCTTGGTGGAGTCGGTCACGACCTCGCCCAGCAGCTCGGCAAACTTAGCGGCGTGCTCAGCCTCTTCGTAGGCAGCCTTCTCCCAGTACAGGCCGATCTCGGGATAGCCCTCGCGGTGAGCCACACGGGCCATGGCCAGGTACATACCAACCTCAGAGCACTCGCCCTGGAAGTTCTCACGCAGGCCCTGGATGATCTCCTCGGGAGCGCCCTTGGCCACGCCTACCACGTGCTCAGAAGCCCAGGTCTTATCGCCGCCCTGGAGCACGAACTTCTCCTTGGGAGCCTTGCAGATGGGGCAGAAATCAGGGGCGGAATCCCCTTCGTGAACATAACCGCAAACAGAGCAGACCCACTTTTTCATGTGATTTTCCTCCTAATTTGTCATTCATTTTATTTCATTTCGGGTTAGCCGGAAGTGCTAATCAGTAATGATTATCATTTCTGATATTAAGATAGCACAACTTAACTCTGCCGTCAAGTGTTTTTTTCAAATTCAAAAAACTTTTTTACTTCCTCTTACTTTCCATATTTCCGTCGATAACGGCGGTGCCCCAGGACCAGGATTAACACCCCTGCTGCTACCAGGATTCCGCCCAGTACGATCTGAGTAATGATAGGACCATACATAAAAGACATCACACGGTCCATACTACTATTATAAAGATCAAGATCCATTCTCTTATCCCCCTATGACAGGAATCCGGGTAACTTCATAAACTCACACAAGCCGCTCACCGCAGAAAGCTGCAGCACTCCCCGGATCAGTAAATACGCGCCCACCGCCAGCGGCAAAATCCCCAGCAGATACCATCTGGGTTCTCTCTTCTCAGGCGCAGCCTCTGTGGGCGGCCCCGGATTTGGCATCTCTCCCAGCAGCAGCTGGTCCGTGGTAATCCCAAACAACCTGGCTAGTGCCACAATCTTATCCAGTTCCGGCTGGGCAGCGTCACCTTCCCACTTGCTCACCGCCTGGCGGGACACTCCCAGCAGTTCGGCCAGTCTCTCCTGAGATAAGCCTGCTCGCTTGCGGTAATTCAGAATCCGCTCTCCAAAGGTCATTCTTTCTCGCCATCCTTTCTTCCGGCCTTACCGGACAGGTTCAGCCTATCAAACCATCCGGTTTTTCGCCATAAAGTTTGGCTTGAACTTCCGCAACCGCTGGTTGCCAAAGGGCTTTTCAAGCGAAATCATCATACCATAGCCGGCAGAACAGATTCAAGGGCTCCTTGGTAAAGATCCCGTATGTCAAAAAAACGGGCGCGCTGCAATATGCAGCGCGCCCATTTTTAATACTTGCTTACTCGATGGCAATGGTGTGGTTCACAGGCAGCTGCTGAACCATCTTGGGCAGGGTAATCTTCAGAATGCCATCCTCAAACTTAGCGGAGACATCCTTGGCTTCCACATGATCGCCCACATAGAAGCTGCGGCTGCACTGGCCCGCATAGCGCTCCCGGCGCAGATAACGGCCGTTCTTTTCCTCCTCATCCTTGTCCAGGCCCTTGGCCGCGCTGATCGTCAGACAGCCATCCTTCAGTTCCAGCTGGACCTCCTCCTTCTTAAAGCCGGGCAGATCCACATCCAGCTCATAGGTATTCTCAGTCTCCCGCACATCGGTCTTCATCAGATTCTTGCCGTGCTTACCATAGAGCGGGTTGTGATCGGAAAAAACCGACATCCGGTCAAAGGGGTCCTGGAAAAACTCATCAAACAAATTCTCACCAAAAATGTTAGGTAACATAAGTCATACCTCCATTCGTCTTCTGCGGCTCGTAGCTGGGGAGTGGGACCTCTCGGTGGCGAG
Source organism: Flavonifractor sp. An91 (assembly GCF_002159225.1). NCBI lineage: Bacteria > Bacillati > Bacillota > Clostridia > Eubacteriales > Oscillospiraceae > Flavonifractor > Flavonifractor sp. An91. Next base: position 126,736 of record NZ_NFHA01000004.1, read on the forward strand.
CTTTTGTTACCTGCTTTGTTTTCTTGTAACCGTACCTCGGTCCGATTCCCTTTCGGTCCTCTTTCCTAAGCACGTCCTTATTATAACACCAGAATTAGCACTGTCAATAGGAGAGTGCTAATGTTCACACAATCAATCAATATTGTTCACAATTTATGCGATTTCCCCCGCAAAAAAGCCGGGACCCGTTGCACTGCAACGGGTCCCGGCTTTTTCAAAAAATCAGCTGTCGGCAATCGCTTGGGCTGCGGCACGAATCACAGCCACACAGGCGTCGATACCGATGCGGCTGTTGACACACAAATCGTATTCCCGGCTCTGTCCCCAACGGCCGGTGGCAAAATAGTTATAATAGGAGGCCCTGGCTTTATCCTGCCGGATCACATAGCTCTCCAGATTGTTCTCCTGTACACCGTACTCCTCCCGGGCGCGGCGGATTCGCTGATCCAGAGGCGCATTGACAAACACCTTCAGGCAGCGGGGCTGATCCCGGAGAATATAGTCGGCACAGCGGCCTACAATGACGCAGGACTCTCTGGCAGCAGCCTCCTTAATGACCTTGGCCTGAGCGATAAACACCTGGTCGGGCACCGATGGCGTCTGTACGCTGGTATAGAGGTCATAGAGAAAACTGTTGGTGGGGCGCTGATGCTCGGCGTTGCGGATAAAGTGCTCGGAAAAGCCGGTCTTTTTGGCCACATCGGAGATCAGCTGCTTGTCGTAGAACGTAATGCCCATCTCCTCGGACAACTGCTTGGCAATGAGCCGTCCGCCGGAGCCATATTCACGGCCGATGGTGATGACGATATGCTTCATAAGGACACCTCCTATCCTAATTTTAGTATAATGCTTTTTCCACCTTCCGTCAAAGAGTTTTTCATACCTTATATTTATTATCCTACGTTAATATATGAATTTTATTACGGCTTTCGATTGACTTTCTTTGGAACTTGAGTATAATAATTGCCATCTGGACCCTGCGCCCAGATGATCTTTTCCCGCCTCAATGGGAACTGAAAAAGAGAGTACAAAGAGAAAGGAGTGTCCATATGTTTATCCTGGGTATCATTCTGATCATCGCCGGTATCGGCTGCGCCGGTTACGGTTTTATGCAGAACAACAGCCTGGAGGCCCAGTTCACCAGCATCATGAGCAGCGGTACCGCTAACCCCGGCACCATGTTCATCGTCATCGGCGTGATCCTGCTGGTGGTCGGCATCATCCTGTGCGTGGTCGGCAAAAAGAAGAACTAAGGTATTACATATGCCACGGGCGGTCGCCAATGCGACCGCCCGTTCTTCTTTGCAACCTGGCAGTCAAACTGGTGCACTTCCTACCGGTCGGATCGGGTGTTTTTCGTCAAATATGCAATTCTTCTTTTTTCTCTTGCATTTCATGGCGCTATGAATTATAATAACTTCAACACAGCAAAGTGTTCCTCTGAACAGCTGAACACAATCAAATTTCGGTCGGTCCCCCTAGGGCCGCCAAGCAAAGGGGTTTGGCATTATGGCATTTACGATCACCAATTCTTACCTCCAGAACGTGTACGAAGGCGTCTGCAAGAAGAACGCCCATGAGCCCGAGTTCCTCCAGGCTGTAGGCGAGGTTATGGAATCCCTCCAGCCCGTGTACAATCAGAAGCCCGAGCTGGCCAAGATGGGCATTATGGACCGTATGGTGGAGCCTGAGCGCAGCCTGCTGTTCCGCGTGTCCTGGGTGGACGACCATGGCCAGGTCCAGGTGAACCGCGGCTACCGGGTGCAGTTCTCCACCGCCATCGGCCCCTCCAAGGGCGGCCTGCGGTTCCATCCCTCCGTCAACCTGTCCATCATCAAGTTCCTGGGCTTTGAGCAGGTATTCAAGAACTCTCTGACTGGTCTGCCCATGGGCGGCGGCAAGGGCGGTTCCGACTTTGATCCCAAGGGCAAGAGCAGCAACGAGGTCATGCGTTTCTGCCAGTCCTTCATGACTGAGCTGCAGCGCCACATTGGCCCTGACACCGACGTGCCCGCCGGCGACATCGGCGTGGGCGCCCGTGAGATCGGCTACCTGTTTGGCCAGTATAAGCGGATCCGCAACGAGTTTAACGGCGTGCTGACCGGCAAGGGCCTGACCTACGGCGGCTCCCTGGCCCGCACTGAGGCCACCGGCTACGGCCTGTGCTACTTCACCAACGAGATGCTCAAGGCCGCCGGCAAGTCCTTCCAGGGCCAGAGCGTGGTGATCTCCGGCTCCGGCAACGTGGCCATCTACGCCAACCAGAAGGCTACCCAGCTGGGCGGCAAGGTCATCGCCATGAGCGACTCCAACGGCTACATCGTGGACGAGAACGGCATCGACTATAAGGTTATCAAGGAGATCAAGGAGGTCAAGCGGGACCGCATTAAGACCTATCTGGATTATGTCCCCACCGCCAAGTATTACGAGGGCTGCCAGGGCATCTGGACCGTTCCCTGCGGCATTGCCCTCCCCTGCGCTACCCAGAACGAGCTGCCCCTGGAGGGCGCCAAGGCTCTGGTGGAGCACGGCTGCTTCGCCGTGGCCGAGGGTGCCAATATGCCCTCCACCCCCGAGGCGGTTGCCTGGTTCCAGCAGCACGGTGTGCTGTTTGCTCCCGCTAAGGCTTCCAATGCCGGCGGCGTAGCCACCTCCGGTCTGGAGATGAGCCAGAACTCCATGCGCCTGAGCTGGACCTTCGAGGAAGTGGACCAGAAGCTCCACGACATCATGACCAACATCTACCACAACGCCGCCAAGGCCGCCGAGGAGTATGGTATGCCCGGCAACCTGGTGGCGGGCGCCAACATCGCCGGCTTCATGAAGGTGGCCGACGCCATGATCTGGCAGGGCGTTTCTTACTAAGCTGACGCCAAAATAATAAACCAGCCTATTGAGGAGGGATGCGGCATCATGCCGTATCCCTCCTTTCGTGTCGGCCACCGGGCCCCATTGCAGATGGGGCGGCGCGCAAGCGCCGTACAAGCGTTTTGCCCACAGGCAAAACCTTGATGCCGGGCGGATTCATTCCGCCCGAGCAGATTCAATCACGGGGGTCCCCAACCTGCTCCGCAGGTTGGGGCTGGCCGACGCCATGATCTGGCAGGGCGTTTCCTACTAAGCTTAAAACAAAAATGGCATCCATCCTTTACAACGGATGGATGCCATTTTTCTTTATTTATGATATAATACCAGCATTCTGAGAAATACGAGGATCACTCTATGCTCCGCATCCAAAATATCTCCCTGCCCCTTGACGGCAGCCAAGGGCAGCTGAAAAAAAAGGCCGCCCGCATTCTGGGCGTGAAACCGGAGGTCATCACCGGGCTGTCTTTGGCCCGACAGTCCATCGACGCCCGGAAAAAGAGCGACGTCCACTACGTCTACACTGTGGATGTAACCGTGGCCTATGAAAGCAAGGTTATGGCCCGGTGCAGGGACAAAAATGTCTCCCTCTACCAGAGCGCCCCCTACGTTTTCCCAACCGTGCGGCGGACCTCTTCCTTGCCGCCGGTGGTGGTAGGCATGGGCCCCGCCGGGCTCTTCGCCGCCCTCTTTCTGGCCCACAACGGCCTGGCCCCCATTGTGCTGGAGCGGGGCCGCCCGGTGGAGGAGCGCACCGCCGACGTGGAGCATTTCTGGTCCACCGGCGTACTGGCCCCCGCCTCCAACGTCCAGTTCGGCGAGGGGGGCGCGGGCACCTTCTCCGACGGTAAGCTGACCACCGGCACCCACGATCCCCGGATCTCCACCGTGTTCCGCACCCTGGTGGAGGCGGGAGCTCCTGCGGACATCCTTTACCAGCACAAGCCCCACATCGGCACCGACGTGCTGCGGGACGTGGTGAAAAACATTCGACAGGAACTGATCCGCCTGGGCTGCGACGTGCGCTTTGGCCATCAGCTCACCGGTCTCATCCTCCGGGATGGGGCAGTAGCCGGGCTGACTGTGGAAGGCCCTCAGGGAAGCTATGATCTGCCTTGTGATGCACTGGTCCTCTCCCCCGGCCACTCCGCCCGGGACACCTTCCAGATGCTGCTGGAGGCGGGTGTGCCCATGGAACAGAAGCCCTTTGCCATCGGGGTACGCATCGAGCACCCCCAGAGCGCTGTCTCTCTGGCTCAGTTTGGCCCCGCCTGGGAGAAACTGCCCGCCGCCGACTACAAGCTGGCCTGCCACCTGCCTAACGGCCGCTCCGCCTTTACCTTCTGCGTCTGTCCCGGCGGCCAGGTGGTAGCCGCCGCCTCTGAGGAGGGGCGGCTGGTAACCAACGGCATGAGCCATCGGGCCAGAGACGGCAAAAATATCAACGGCGGCTTTTTGGTGGGGGTGGGTCCCGCCGACTTCGGCTCCGACCACCCTCTGGCTGGAGTTGCTTTCCAGCGGCACTGGGAGGAGGCTGCCTTCCAACTGGGCGGCAGAAATTATCATGCCCCTGCCCAGACCGTAAAGGATTTCCTGGCCCGGCAGGCCTCCAAAGCTCTGGGGGCGGTGGAAGCCACTTACCGTCCCGGCGTCACCCCCACCGACCTTGACCGCTGCCTGCCCGACTATGTCACCGACACCCTGCGGGGCGCCCTGCCGGTCTTTGACCGGAAGCTCCACGGCTTTGCCGCGCCGGACAGCCTGCTCACCGGTGTGGAAACCCGCTCCTCCTCCCCTGTCCGCATCCTCCGGGGGGAGGACTATCAGTCCACCGTCCGGGGCCTCTACCCCTGCGGCGAGGGCGCCGGCTATGCCGGCGGCATCACCTCCGCCGCCGTGGATGGCATTCGGGTGGCCGAAGCTGTGGCCACCCACGCCTGATGAATCTTTACCCATAAAAAATGCCGCCCCAAAGGGCGGCATTTTTTATGGGTTTCAGCGCTGATCCATGGGCACATAGTCGGCGTGACTGCCTACATATTTATAGGCAGGACGGATAATTTTACCCATATTGATAAGCTCCTCGATGCGGTGGGCGGACCAGCCTGCCACACGGGCCATAGCAAAGATAGGCGTATACAGCTCCAGAGGCAGATCCAGCATATGGTACACAAATCCGGAGTAGAAGTCCACATTGGCGGACACACCCTTGTACATCTTCCGCTCCCCGGCAATGACCTCGGGGCCCAGACGGGCCACCATGGAGTAGAGCTCGTACTCCTCGTTGCGGCCTTTCTCCCGGGACAGCTTTTCCACAAATTTTTTGAAGATGTTGGCGCGGGGGTCGGACAGAGAGTAAACGGCGTGGCCCATGCCGTAGATCAGGCCCGCTTTGTCAAAGGCCTTCTTGTCCAGCAGATCCTGGAGATACTGCCGCACCTCGTCCTCATCCTTCCAGTCCCTTACGTGCTCCTTCATGTCCTCAAACATCTGCACCACCTTGATATTGGCACCGCCATGCTTGGGACCCTTCAGAGAGGCCAAGGCCGCCGCCATACAGGAGTAGGTATCGGTGCCGGAGGAGGTAACCACATGGGTGGTAAAGGTGGAGTTGTTACCGCCGCCGTGCTCGGCATGGAGGGTCAGACAGATGTCCAGCACATGGGCCTCCCAGAAGGAATAGGAGGAATCCGCCCGCAGCAGGGAGAGGATGTTCTCCGCCGCCGACAGTTCCGGCCGGGGTGCGTGGATGTACAGACTGCTGCCGCTCTTATAGTTATAGGCCTGATAGCCGTAGACGCTGAGCATGGGGAACAGGGCAATAAGCTGGACGCACTGGCGCATGACATTGGGCAGAGAGATGTCGTCGGCCCGGTCATCGTAGGAGGCCAGGTTGAGGACACTGCGGGCCAGAGAGTTCATGATGTCATGGCTGGGCGCCTTCAAAATTACGTCCCGCACAAAATTGTTGGGGAGGGAACGATAGTAAGACAGCTGCTTGGTAAAGCCGTCCAGTTCCTCCTTGGTGGGCAGTTTGCCCAGCAAAAGCAGATAGGCGGTCTCCTCAAAGCCAAAGCGCCCCTCCTTCAGAGCGCCTGCCACCAGCTGCTCCACGTCCACGCCGCGGTAATAAAGCTTACCCTCACAGGGAACCTCCTGTCCGTCCACGATCTTCTTGGCCACAATATCGGAGATCTCGGTCAGTCCGGCAAGCACACCCTTACCGTTCAGATCACGCAGGCCCCGCTTCACATCATACTTTACAAAATCGCCTGGATCGATGCGGCTGTTTTCTTTTGCCATAGTCGCCAGGCTCTCGATTTCAGGCGTAATATTACAGTAATTCGGATTGCTTGCCATGAAAAACCTCCATTCTCTTCACATACCCAGGGGACAACCCCTTTGCCAATTAGTTCATTGCTAACTATTATGCCATGAAAATGTTACCACAGTATGAATCGCACTTTATTTTTTTTCTTTGAAATATTTGTCAGCTTATAAAAGAAAGACCCGCTGCGGCAGCGCCGGACAGCGGGTCGAAATTTAGAACAGATCTTTCTTCTTCAGGATGATGCCGGTCACCAGAATCACGCCCAGGGACAGCACCAGTGGGAACCACCAGAAATGGTCCAGGGGCAGATTGGCTACGTTCATGCCGTAGAAGCTGAAGAAAATATTGGGGATGGTGAGCAGGATGGTGATGGAGGTCAGCACCTTCATGATCACGTTCAGGTTGTTGGAGATTACGGAGGCAAAGGCGTCCATCATGCCGGAAATGATGGAGGAATAGATGTTGGCCATCTCGATAGCCTGGCGCACCTCGATGAGCACGTCCTCCAGCAGATCGTGGTCCTCCTCATAAAGGGTAATGATGCGTCCCCGGAGGATCTTCTCCAACGTGACCTCATTGGCTTTCAGTGAGGTATTAAAGTAAACCAGCGACTTTTCCAGGTCCAGCAGCTGGATAAGCTCCTTGTTCCGCTGGGATTTGTAGAGCTGCCGCTCCATGTAGTTGTAGATCTTGTCGATCTGCTTCAGGTATTGCAGGAAGCGCTTAGCCACCTGGAGCAGCATATAGAGAATAAACTGGGTCCGCTTCTGGGTGTCTGCGTTGCGCACCAGCCCGTCCTGGAAATCCTTCAGAATGGAAGTCTCTTTCAGGCAGACAGTAATGATGTGCTTTTCCGTGACGATAATGCCCAGAGGCAGGGTGGAATATACCACCGCGTCATCCTTCTCCACTGAAGGAGCGTCAATGATGATGAGGGTCTGTCCCTCTTCCGTGTCGATACGGGAGGTCTCTTCTTCATCCAGCGCGGCCCGCAGGAAGGTGGGCTCCACGCCCAGGGTCACCGCCACTGTGTTCAGTTCATCCTCGCTGGGATAAGTCAGGTTGACCCAGCAGCCGTCCTGTACGGCATCCAGCTTGGTCATTTTCCCATTGATGGTCTTATGGATGGAAAGCAATTCACTCACGCCTTTCTGGGCGCAGGGACCAAAAAGGCATAAAAATCCCCGCACACCTATTGTCTCGCTGATTCGTTCCGCTTATACCAGCGGACCGAAAAAGGGCACAGGCGTGCGGGCGCTCCCGGTTATACCGGTCAAACGCCGATCCAATACGCCGTGCCAGTTGTGTTGCATTCTCGACTCAGAGGGTCACCGCTCACGGCGCATATCACTCCCTTATGACATAATCTGTTTCCCCTAAAAACTGGCTGACTGGTACTGCCAGCCGTTGGGCTGCCCCTTATTATATGCTATTTCCCACGGAATTGCAAGCCTGCACTCCCGCCGCTCCGCCTTTTCTTCCACAAAGAAATCCAGATTCAGACAAAATGCCTCCTCTAAAATACTTTGCTGGAAGTCTCATCCACGCGCCACGGAAGGCGCCCCATATCCTTCCGCTCCTTATGGAATTGCAAAGCGGTAGCCCAATCCACGGACCGTCTGGATATATTGGGGCTTGGATGGGTTTTCTTCGATTTTTGCCCGGATTCGGTTGATATAAACCATAATGGCATTTTCGTCAATGATAGCCGATCCCCATACCAGGTCGTAGATCATATCCTTGGAAAAAATATGATTCACATTGTCCATAAACAGCTTGATAATGGCGTTTTCCTTGGAGGAGAGAACCACCTCTTCCCTATTTTTATAGAACCGCAGAGTGCTGGTATTGTACTGAAAGGGACCGGCTGTGATGATCTGATCCGCTCCGGGCAAATTCCCCCGGCTGCGGCGGATCAGCGCTTTTACCTTTGCCGCAAGGGTAACAGGGTTGAGGGGTTTGGTGATATAGTCGTCTGCACCGATATCCAGACCATAGAGGGTATCATAATCCTCTTTGCGTCCGCTGACGATCATAATGGGGATCTTGCTGCCGTTTCGCCGGATATGCTGAATCACCTGAAACCCATCCATGCCGGACAGATTGATATCCAGCAAAAGCAGATCGTATGTTTTCTTTGTCAGCATCTCAAGGCACTGTTCGCCGGAATCGGCGGTATCTGCCTGAATGCCATTGCTGCTGATCACTTTATACAGCATGGTAAGAACGGCTTTGTCGTCATCCACAATGAGTACAAGATCAGCCAAGGTGCATCCCCCTTTACACGGCTTGCTTCTTCCAGTATGATATCCAGTATAAAAGACGAGTATATGTTTGACAAGGGGGGAATTTACTTGAAGCCGCCCATCAAATTGGAGCGCAAATTTCTGATTATTATATTGCTTGCCTTCGCCCTCATATTTGCCGGAATTTTTATGGTATTTCGGGTTTTCCAACAATACGAAACTATTATCATCCTAAATGAGGACAAGCAGCTTCTGGGGCTGTCCCGCTCGGTGGATCGCAGTATCACCAGCTATATTCAGCAATTTTCCCGGGAGCTGAAGCACACATTGCAGAGGAACGACCTGGACGAGGCTGAGACTGCTTACCGAAGCACCGGAAACACGGAAGCACTTGCCCTTCAGGTGGAGGGGACCATCCTATCAGAACATCCTCTGACATACGACATTCTTTGTATCGACAATGGAAGTATTTTATACTCCTCCCGCGGAAAAACAGACTATGTGTTTCCGCCCAATGCCGGCCTGGAGGGAGACGTTGACATCAGGCCCTGCGTGGATGCCTCCGGCACTATCTATCTTTCGTTCCAGAAAGGCATGGAAGGAGAGCTGCAATACGCCGTACTGATCGAGCTTACGGAATTTTATGAGGCTGTAGCTGGAAATCTGATTGCCGGCACCCAAGACCGCATTCTGCTTCTGGACGCAGGTGGGCGAACCCTGCTCTATCAAACAGATGAAGGCGCTGTGGCGACTCTGGTCCAGGATGATACAGGCGGCATAATCAATCAAGACGAATTGAATGCGCTGCTGAACTGCCAAAGCCAAGGCGAGAATGTGTCTCTTTTCTACCAGGCTCAGACCAGCGAAGATGGAAAAGCCTATACGGCGCGCATGGCAGCCATCCCAGCCGACGGAAACAATGGTGTGTTTACAGTGGGTGCCTCCCTCAATTATGAAACCATTAAACGGCCCATCCATATGTCCGCCATACGGCTTACCGCCTACAGCAGCATGATCGTGATTGGAATTTTGCTGTTGGCTGGCTCCATCCTGCTGGTGGCCCGGCGCAACGCACGAGCCCAGCAGGAAGTACTCATGCTTCGGGAACAAAATCTTGCCCTGGAGGCGGTCACTAAGAAGTCTCAGGCTCTGGCCCACCATCAGCGGCTGGAGATCATCGGCACCTTGACCTCCAGCATTGCCCATGAATTCAACAACCTTCTGACACCCATTATGGGTTACTCCATTCTGGTTTTGGAAAAACTGCCGCCGGACGCCGAAGAGACCTATGACAATGTGCTGGAAATTTACGAGGCCTCCAGAAAGGCAAAAACCATTATCTCCCGCCTCTCGGACCTCTCCCGCAAAAATACTCCCCTCACCTTCCAGTATATCTCGCCGGACGATCTGGTGGCCCGCGTTCTGGAGATCGCCGCACCGGCGAAACCTCCCAAGGTAGAGGTCAGCCACAAGCTTCAGTGCCGGCACCTCTGGGTACACGGCAACGAGATCCAACTGTCCCAGATGCTGCTCAACCTGGTTTTAAACACCTACCAGGCCATGGAGACAGACGGCGGAACCCTTACCATCACAACCGAACCTGAGGATGACTGGATCTGCCTCCATGTGGCCGACACAGGGCCTGGAATCGACCCTGCACTGCTGGAAACCATCTTTGAGCCCTTCTTTACCACCAAGGAGCGAGGCAAAGGAACCGGGCTGGGTCTGGCCATCGTACAGCAGGTGGTAAAGGAACACCACGGCACGGTCCGTGTCCACAGCGAATTGGGACAGGGAACCACATTCACCGTTCGACTGCCCATCCCCGCCCAGGAGGATGAACACTGCGACAACAGCATATCATAAGAAAGAGGATGGATGTTTTCCTGTTGGGAGGCATCCATCCTCTTTTCTTAACAAATATTAAGGGTACAGTAATTTCCCATTAAGCAGAGATTGTTATAATTTTGACAAATTCATTCTTGTCACGAAGTGGAGCCGTCAGATGATTATAACGATTGCACGGAAATATGGCAGCGGCGGCCGGGAGATCGGCCAGAGACTGGCCAAACATCTGAATATTCCCTATTACAATGTGGACGCCCTGCCCCACACTCGAATCGAGGACTGGCAGGAAGAGATTCTCCGGCTGGCCGATGCCGGGCCTTGCGTCATGGTGGGCTTCTGTGCCGATCATGTGCTGGCCGGGCGGGAAGGCCTCATGCGTACCTTCATCCACTGTGACATGGAGCATCGCCTCCAGCGGATCATGGAAGAAAATCATCTCTCCAGAGAACAGGCCCAGCGCGAGGCCCTCTACCAGGACCGGGAGAGGGCCCGGCTGTACGGACTCTATACCGGCGAGAAATGGGCCAATCTGGACCGGTATGATCTGACTGTAAACAGCAGTCTGTTGGGAACAGTCGGCACTGTGGAATTGCTGGGTCAGTTTGTGGCGCTGAATGTCATGCGCAAGCGCAGAGGTCAGTGAAATGAGAGAAACATACAAAACAGTTCGATTGACTCTGTGCCGGGGCGATCTTCTGGCGGTGTGCCTGGTCCTTATGGCCGCGGCCGCTCTGATTGCCGGCTGGAGTATGGGCTCAGGCGGAAAGGCCGCTTCTGTCCAGATCTGGCAGGACGGCATTTGGAAGGGCGAGTATGACCTGATGCAGGATCAGGAGATCCAGATCAGCGGCAGCTATCAGAACACGGTCAAAATCCAAAATGGCCGGGCTGCCATCATTGATTCCAACTGTCCGGGCCAGGACTGCGTCAAAAGCGGTTGGCACGAAGATGCCAGACAGAGCATCGTTTGCCTGCCCAACCGCCTGGAGCTTCGTCTGGTGGGTACCGAAGGGGAGCCCCAGGTGGACGGTGTAACCAGATAGGAGGCTGACATGGGTAAAACAAGATCTCTTGCGCTAAGCGCCATGCTGATTGCGTTTGCATTGGGGTTATCCTATATGGAGCGCTTTCTTCCCCTACAGCTGCTGATCCCGCTGCCGGGGGTAAAGCTGGGGCTGGCCAATATTGTCACCCTGTTTGCCCTGTACTTTTTGGGCGGCAAAAGCGCCGTTCAGATCCTTGTCATACGGTGCGCCCTTGGGGCGATGTTTGGCGGCGGCCTCACCGCCTTTTTCTTTTCCATCACCGGCGGGGTACTGGCCATGGCCACCATGGCTTTGACCCGCCGCCTCCCCTTCCTGTCCATCTACGGGGTGAGCATCTGCGGCGCAGCCGCCCACCAGACCGGTCAGGTCCTGATGGCGGTGCTCTTGCTACGCTCTGTCTATGTGGCTGGATATCTTCCGGCGCTGCTTCTGATTTCCATTGTCACAGGTTTTTTGACCGGCGCAGTCTCCGCCGCCTGTTTCCGGGCCATGATCGCGGCACAGCTGCCCTTTGCATCAAACATGGAGGTTTCCTATCCTGCTGCGGGACGAGCTCACCGCCAGCTACTTTGTAGCCGTGTGGAAGATGCTCCGCAAAAAGGGCTGCGTCCCCAGCGCCCTCACGCAGAATGTGAAAGACCTGCTGGCAAGCCCGGCCATTTCCAACATTCTGGACAACACGGATTTTCTGATCCTGCTGTCGCAGGCCCAAAGTGACCGGGCGATCCTCGCCAAGCAGCTGGGCATTTCCGAGCACCAGCTCTCCTACATCACCCACTCCAATTCCGGCGAGGGGCTGCTGTTCTATGGAAATGTGACCATCCCGTTTGTGGATCGGTTCCCCAAGGGAGAGATTTATAACCTGCTGACCACCCGCCCGGAGGATATGGCCCATGAACGAAAAGACGAATAAGGCCGGGGCCACTTCGGGACAAAATGTCCCGAAGTCCCCCAAGTCCAAGTTCCGCCACAAGAGCCAACAGGAACAGACCGCCGCCAGCAAGCTCCGCATGGAAAAGCGGGGTGAAAAGCTGGAAAAGGCCAAGGAAAAGCTGGCAAAGCAGAAACCGCCCAAGCCGCCCGGCCCGGTTCGTCGGGTGGCTGGAACGGTGGGCGGCGGCGTTCACGGTTATGTGCATGGCAAGATTTTCGAGGTGGAGCAGGACAATGTGGGCACCGAGGGCGCTCACCGTTCCGAGCTGGTGGGCGAGTCCGCCCTGCGCCACGGCAAGCGGTTTGTGCAAAAGAAAATCCGGGAGCACCCGGCCAAGGCTGTCCGCAAGGCTGAGTCCAGGCACATCAAGGCCACGGCAGACTATCACTACCGCATGGCTGCCCAGGAGCACCCGGAAATGCGGGGCAACGCCCTGTCCCGGCTGATCCAGAAGCAGAAGATCAAGCGGCAATATGCCAAACAAGCACGGGAGGCCGCCAAGCAAGGGGCCAAGGCCGCCGAAAAAACGGCAGTCACCACGGAAAAGCTGGCCGCCCGGGCCGTGGGCTTCATCAAGCGGCATCCCGTGGGGGCGCTGCTGTTTGTGGCGGTGTTCCTGCTGCTGGTGATGATGCAGTCCTGTATGTCCTCGCTGGCAACGCTGGGCAACGGCACGGCGGGGGCTATCGGGGCATCCACCTATCCCGCCGAGGACGCTGACCTGCTGGGGGCGGAGGCTGCTTACCCCGCCGTGGGACGAGGAGGACGAGGACGAAGCGGAGGGCGACAAATGAAATTTACCAACAGCCCTTATGAAACGATGATGCAGCAGGTTCCCCAGTATGAGCGGCCCGAGCCTGTCAGGGCCCCGGAGGGCTCCCGCTGCTACGGCTGCCCCTACTGGCGGGGGATCGGGTGTGTGGCCTGCTACCGGGAGCTGCTGAAAGACGCTGGCGGCGGGAGGTGAAATGGTGGCCCGAGAGCTGACCCGTGAGGAAAAGGCGGCCATCCGCAAGCTGGTGACAAGGCTGTGCGCCAACTATGACCGGGATGTGGGCTGCCTTCCGCTGGACTGCCCCTGCTATATGCTGGAGAAGTGCTGGACGGGGGCGCTGTGCCGCTACTTCCGGGAGGCGGTGCTGCCCAATGATCCCGTGATGGAGGCATCTCTCGCTGCGGAAGGCCCCGCCCCGAAAACCCGGCCCTGCCCGGTATGCGGCAGGGCTTTTCTCCCCAATGGCCGGACACGGTATTGCTCCCCCGGCTGTGCCAGGACTGCTCTGCGGCAGCAAAAGAGAAACTACATGAGGAAAAAGCGAGGCTGATGCGTGGAAAATTAGGCCCCGGAAATGCCCATATTTCAAGGCTTTCCGGGGCCGCTTTTGAAGTGGGTAATATGTTTTCATTGGTTGCCTCAATTTAGGGCAAATGCTTTCCACACTTTGCGCCGGGACTTCGGGACATTTTGTCCCAAAGTCTTGGTCATTTCTGCTTACAAAAAGGAGGTACTATGTACGAACAGGATGACCCGCTGAAAACCGTGGAGCTGTCCACCAAACAGAACTACAACATGATTGACGGCCTGCTGAACAACGCCCTGGCCCTGCCGCCCCAGCCCCCGGAAAAGGAGCTGGACAAGGTGAAGGAGCCCCCCAACAAGCATCGGAGCCGGGAGCGTGAGGAGCGGTGACAAAGAAACGCCGCCGCTGTGTCCATCTTCATGTGATGGTGACGCCGGAGGAGCAGGCGCTAATCAGGGAACGCATGGCCGAGGCGGGCATTTCCAATATGGGGGCCTATATGCGGAAAATGGCCTTGAACGGCTATGTGCTCCATGTTGATCTCTCGGACATCCGGGAGCTGGTGTCTCTCCAGCGGCGGTGCGCCAACAATCTCAACCAAGTGGCAATCCATGTGAACACCTACGGCGGCATTTACCCCGACGAGATCAAAGTTTTGCAACGAGACTACGCCGACCTTTGGAGGCCGCTGTCAGATCTGCTGAAATTATTATCAGAAATAATTGAGAAATAGTTGAAATGCGGAGGTCGTTTAAACCTCCGCATTTTTTATGCTTATATATCGAACTTCAATTGTTGAGTATCATTTACTGGCAATGGCTGCGTTCCTGAACGTGGATCGTTCTTAACAACATCTAACACCTTAGTGATATTAGGAATTCCATTCTTGCCTCTTATTGGCTTTCCTCCTGCAGCAATAAAGTATGGATTTGCCTCTGCGGAAACCTCTGGTTGGGCAAAGTCAATAACAAACAATGGGCAACCGACGCGCAAAGCTTCTTCGCCAGCGGCAAAGGTTCCACCTGTTTTGCCTGATTCGACCAAAATCATAGCTCGTGATAACCCAATAATGACGCTATTTCTTCTCATTGCATTTCCTGCGTTCCATGTTGTTTTAGGCATGAATTGTGAGATAAAAACATGATTGGAACTATTCAAGTAATCACGTATTTCGCGCTTTTGGGAATATCTTAGGATGCCCTCTGCCAACACAAAAACTGTATTTCCGCCGTTTTCAAGTGCAGACTTATGTGCGGCCAAATCCGTACCTGCAGCATATCCACTTATAACTGTAATATTTTCTTTTATGAGTTGCCGCGAACAATCAGCAGCTATACCAATTCCTTTTGCAGATGCCTTTCTTGAACCACAAAAGCCTACTGCGATACTATTAAGCAAGTCGATATTGCCTGAAACAAATAGCATGGAAGGGCATTTGTCCTGTAACATCTTCTTTAGATATTGAGGATAAGCAATATCACTTTCGGATAGGATTTTGACCCCTGATAGTTCTAATTCTTCGTAGAGAGTGTGTGCCTGAGATTTAGTTTGCGAAATATTCATTATAACATTGTCTTTAAGCCCAAAATGATATAATAAATTACGATCCTGTATAAAATCATCCCAAGACAAATTGTTGCTTTCTATAAATGCAATTGCCTTTTTGATAGAAACTTCTCCTATTCCTCGTGCCAAGGCAAATTGTAGCATACTACATCTGTTCATCTGTTTCCATCATCCTTCAATGCCTTAACAGGTGTGACGGCTATGACAGTTCTTGCGTCACAACATTCTTTTAAGTACTCCGCAAAACACCAAATTGATGCCCCCGATTGATACAAGTCATCAATGATCAATATGTTCTTCCCACGAATATCAGATGAAAACTCCAACATGGTGCTATCAGTAAAAATGTGCCTCCAAATACGGATTTTATCCTCAATAGTTTGTTCCTTCATTTGAGGTTTATCTTTTTTCAAGGTAGCTTTAACAAATAAAGCTCCCTTTGCATCAGCAACATGCTCAGCAAGTAGCCACGCCAATTTGTTTTGTTTTTCCTTTACGGAGGGCATGGATACAACGATAAAATCATCTAAATCTATGGGAAGGCAGTCCAAACAATCGAAAATAGCATCAGATAATATAGAAGCATAACCATATGCGTTCTCTTTACTAAGAACACCTCGAGGGAAATTGTATTTTAACTGATATTCCGCTTCTCCTATGATTGTACGTTTTTGAGATTCTAAATCGATATTCCAATCTGCGGCCAAACAATAGTCCACTTCATCACCACAAAAATAGGGCGCAGTATTTTTGTTGGTGCCAAGCCAGATGTGTTGATTGGCTCTCTCTGCCCAAGTCTCTACAATTTCTAAAGCGTCCCAATCCATTCGGTCATTAGGAATCCAAAGATTATAGTTGCCTTGAATATTTGAAGATTCTTTCCACCCTTTAGGGCTGCAGGAAATTAGGTGCGGGGATATTTCCTGCAAGAGCCCCATAACCATTTTGTTTGCCGATATATTAGTGTGAGTCGCCTCATCATCAAAAATTTTAAGCCAAAACTTGCTCCTTGTCTTTTTGTATTCAATCATAAGACAATCCCTCCCAAACACTCCATGGACAGGACTAACACACTTTAACCAATGACTGATTTTCTTATAGTTTACGTTTTCAAAAAAATACTGTCAACATTATCTTTATACTTTGGAGCAAAATGTCCCAGAGTCCGAGCGGCGGCTGGCAACAGCCGCCGTTTGTCGTATTGAAAGGAGGGCTGCCTACGGCCACAACCTATTTCAAAAAACACAAGATCAGTAAGGGGGAAACCGTCGCCCAATCCTTGAAAGAGCGATTTGACTATGGACAAAATCCGGACAAGACGCAGGGCGGCGAATTGATTTCCTCCTATGAGTGCGACTACATGGCCGCCGATGCGGAGTTCCTGCTCTCCAAGGCCAAGTATAAGGCCGCCACGGGCCGGGAACAGCGGCGGGATGCCGATGTGCTTTGCTATCAGATCCGCCAGTCATTCAAGCCGGGAGAGATCGCCCCGGAGGAGGCAAACCGGGTGGGCTACGAAACGGCGATGCGCTGGACAAAGGGCAAGTACGCCTTTTTCGTCGCCACCCACACAGACCGTCAGCACATTCATAACCACATCTACTACAACTCCACTTCGCTGGATTGCTCCCACAAGTTCCGGGATTTTATCGGCTCGGCCCGGGCGGTGCGGCGGCTCTCTGACCGGGTGTGTCTGGAAAATGACCTGTCCGTGATCACCAACCCCAAGCTCCATAGCAAGGGCCGTTTTCTCCATTACGGAGCATGGCTCGGGACGGAGCGCCAGCCCTCCTACAAGGAACGGTTGCGGGCGGCCATCTGCGACGCCCTTACCAATGGCCCGGGCAGCTTTGACGCCTTTTTGCGGCTCATGGAGGAGTCCGGCTATGCGGTCAAGCGGGGGCGTGGCGGGGCGATCTCGTTCCTTGTGCCGGGGCAGCAGCGGGCCACCCGGCTCCGCTCGTCCACTCTCGGGGAAGGCTTTGATCCCGGGGACATCCGGGATGTAATTGCGGGCAAGCGCCCCCTACCGAAGCTGGATGCTCCGGCCCCGGCTGCGCCCAGGCGTGTCGATCTGATCGTGGATATACAGGAGCGGCTGCGCTCCGGGAAAGGCCCGGCCTATGAGCGGTGGGCCAAGGTGTATACACAGACGCTACTACCATTACCAAACGCATGGTTGCTGAACTCATTGAATATATCGAGGTCTATCCTGCGGTCAAGGAGGACGGTGTTACCAATCAGCGGGTGACGATCCACTACAACTGCATCGGTGCCTTTGAGGTGCCGGATCGCCGGAAAATCCCCGAGCGGGATATTCTGCTGGAAACGAGAAAAGGCGTAGCATTAAGCTACGCCCCGGCGGTGTAAAGGTGGTGTGGGATATGAGAGCATTTCTCTATTGCCGTGTCGCCCATGAAGATTCTTTCGCATTGGAACACCAGCGGTTTCTGCTCCAGCTCTACACAAAGCAGGCGGGATATACCATCATCGGCGCTGCGGGCGAATACGGCAGCGGGCTCACATTAGACCGCCCGGCGCTCCAGAAAGTGACCAAGGCCGTTGCCGCTGGCAAGGTGGATGTGGTGTTAGTCCATAACCTGACACGGATAGGTCGGGAGTGGGACATGACCCAAAGCTACATTGACCTGCTCACCCGGCACAAGGTAAAGCTCCTATGCATCCAGGATCGGCTGCTGTTCGATGAAAATGGCGCTGCCCCAATTTTGACAATAAAAAATGCGGAGTGTCCTTTGTAAGATACTCAGATCCTATAAGGACACTCCGCATGGTCCGAGTGACTGGATTCGAACCAGCGGCCTCTTGAACCCCATTCAAGCGCGATACCAAACTTCGCCACACCCGGAGATCGCCGCCGTGTTTCAGACGGCTTGATTATATTACCACACCTCTTAGAGGAATGCAAGTACTTTTTTCGATTTTTTTGAATTTTTTTAGGAGGCCTTAAACCCAGCTATCTTCCAGCTCGTGCTTACGCTCCCGGGTCATCAGATCCACGATCACCTGGCGGGGGTCCTTACCTTCGTAGAGCACCTGATAGGCCGCCTCAGTGATGGGCATCTCCACACCCACCTTCCGGGCCAGGGTACGGGCATTGGCGGCGGCATAGTAGCCCTCCACCACAGCACCGATCTTCTTGACCGCCTGCTGCGTGGGAGTGCCCTTACCAATCAGAATACCGCAGCGGCGGTTACGGGAGTGCATGGAGGTACAGGTAACAATCAGGTCACCCACACCGGACAGGCCGGCAAAGGTCTCCCGGCGGCCGCCCATGGCCACGCCCAGCCGGGCGATCTCGGTAAGGCCCCGGGTCATCAGGGCCGCCTTGGTGTTGTCACCGTAGCCCATACCGTCGCTGATACCGGCACACAGAGCGATGACATTCTTCAGCGCTGCGCCCAGCTCCACGCCTACCACGTCGTCGGAGGCATACACACGGAAGCGCTCATTCATAAAGAGGTCCTGGACCTGCTCCGCGGCGGAGCGATCCTTGGAGGCGGACACCACCACGGTGGGGATATGCCGTCCCACCTCCTCCGCATGGGAGGGACCGGAGAGGGCTACGATGGGATGGGCATCGCCCACCTCCTGCTCAATGGCGTCGGTGAGGGTGAGAGAGGTATCCTTCTCAATGCCCTTGGACACCGATACCAACACCGCACCAGGCTCCAGCAAAGACGCCGCGGCCTTAGCCGTAGTACGTACGGCAAAGGACGGGGTGGCCAGTACCACCGCGCCGCAGCCCTTCACACAGGCCAGATCAGAGGTCAGCTTCAGCTCCTTGGGCAGAGCCACACCCTTCAGCATGGGGTTCTCCCCCGTCTGACGCAGTACGGCGGACTCCTCCTCCGTATAGGACCACAAGGTCACATCATGACCATTTTCCAGCAACACCAGCGCCAGGGCCGTGCCCCAGCCGCCGCTTCCCAGTACCGCGATCTTCACTTCGAAGTACCCCCGTTCAATTTATGATGCAGGCTGAATTTGGACTCGGTGCCCTTCAGAATACGCACCAGATTACCCCGGTGCTTCCACACCACAAGTCCACCGATCAAAATGGCGATCACCAGAATCACCAGATTTTGATAGACAAACCAACTGGCAAAGGGGAAAGAGGCCCCCGCCCAGATGGAACCCAGGGAGACCCACTTGGTAATGGCGGCCAGGATAATAAACCCGCCCCACACCACCAGCGCGATACGCCAGTCCATCATAATGGCGATGGTACCGCCGGACAGAATACCCTTGCCGCCCTTGAAACCAAACATACAGGGGAACATATGGCCCAGCAGACAGAAGGTACCGGCCCAGTATTTACCCAGCACCGGCCAGATGGCCTGCCAGTCCTGGGGCGGAGTAACCATACTGAAAAGCCACTGACCCAGCAGGATGGCGATTACCGCCTTCAGCACGTCGGTCAGGATGACCACCAGAGTCAGGGGACCGCCAAAGGTACGGTAGAAGTTGGTCAGGCCCGCATTGCCGCTGCCATGCTTGCGCACGTCGTTGCGCAGGATATACTTGGAGACAATGACCGCCCCATTGAAACAGCCGAAGAAGTAGGCAATGACCGCCACTGCAGCCACCACCAAAAGGATCATTTCCATCGAAGCTGCCGGCATGGACTTACCCCTCCTTGTCGCTCTTCTGCCGGATGGTGAGCCGCACCGGCGTGCCCTCCAGTCCGAAGGTAGAGCGGATCTGATTTTCCAGATAGCGCTGGTAAGAGAAGTGGAAGAGCTTGGCATCGTTGCAGAAGCAGACGAAGTGGGGAGGCTTGATGCCGATTTGGGTCATATAGTAGATCTTCAGTCGGCGGCCCTTGTCCGTGGGGGGCTGCACCCGAGCGGTGGCGTCAGCCAGCACCGAGTTGAGCATACCGGTGGTGATCCGCAGGGAGGCCTGGTCATTGACATAGTTGATGAGGTCAAAGAGCCGGTCCACCCGCTGGCCGGTCAGGGCGGAGATAAAGACGATGGGAGCATAGGTCATATAGGACAGGTCCCGGCGCACATCCTGGCGCATCCGGTCCATGGTCTTGTCGTCCTTCTCAATGGAGTCCCACTTGTTGACCACGATGATACAGGCCTTGCCCGCCTCATGGGCCAGACCGGCCACCTTGGTATCCTGTTCAGTCACACCCTCGTTGGCGTCGATCAGGATCAGGCACACGTCGGCCCGCTCGATGGCCATGGTGGCCCGGAGCACGGAGAACTTTTCGATGGGGTCGTCCACCTTGGACTTCTTCCGCATTCCGGCGGTGTCGATGAGCAGGTACTTGCCCTTCTGGTTCTCAAAGTAGCTGTCCACCGCGTCCCGGGTGGTGCCTGCCATGTCGCTGACGATGACCCGCTTCTCCCCCAAAATCCGGTTGACCAGGGAGGACTTGCCCACGTTGGGCTTGCCGATGATGGCTACCTTGATGACGTCGTCGTCCTCTTCCTCCTCGTCCTCCGGGGGGAAGTATTTGAAGCACTCGTCCAGCAGGTCGCCGGTACCGTGGCCGTGAACGGCGGACACGGCGATGGGATCGCCCAGGCCCAGGTTGTAGAATTCGTAGATGTCCGGATTGGTGTGGCCCACCTGGTCCATCTTGTTTACCGCCAGCACCACCGGCTTGCCGGAGCGCAGCAGCATATTGGCCACTTCCTGGTCAGAGGCGGTGAGGCCGGTCTTGACGTCGCACAGGAAGATGATAACGGTGGCGTTCTGGATGGCGATCTCCGCCTGCTGGCGCATGAAAGCCAGGATCTCGCTGTCAGTGCCCGGCTCGATACCGCCGGTATCCACCAGGTCAAACTTCCGGTTGAGCCACTCGGCCTCGGCATACAGCCGGTCCCGGGTGACGCCGGGGGTGTCCTCCACAATGGACAGCCGCTGGCCCACCAGCTTATTAAAGAGCATGGACTTGCCCACGTTGGGCCGTCCCACGATGGCAATTAAGGGTTTCATGGTAGTTTTCCCTCCCTTTACGGGTTATATCGATAATACTCCGCCTCCGGTGGGAGAACGGGGCATTGGGCTGTTACTTCCCGGCCCAGGATGGCATCCGCCAGGTCAAAGCCGCTGTCGGCAGGCACCGGGACCACAGTCACGCCCAGAGCCTGCTCCACCTGCTCCACGGTCACGTCGTCCAGAAATACCTGCTCTCCTGCCCGGAGCATATTATCCGGGATGAGCAGCCGCTTGCCCAAATCCTTGCCGTTGAGCTGCTCGATCAGGTCGGTTCCGGTGATCAGGCCGGAGACCGTGATGGTCTCCCCAAAGAAACGATTGATAATAGGATAGACCGTTCCTTTTATATTACCACACTGATTCCGGGCGTTGTCAACAATTTCCTGCACAAAGGGGGCGGCGGACAGGCCGGTGGCAATGGAAAAGGGCTCCGTCTCTTCCGGCTCTTCCTCCTCCAGGGCCATGGAGGCCTGATGGAGGAGCAGCCGCAGCATTCCCACACCGTTTTCCAGCTGGTCCATATCCTCATAATAAGCCTTCCCCGGCAGCGCCCGTCCGGCAATGAGGTAAAACTCATCGGAGCACCACACCAGATTGGTACCCTTTTTCTCCATAAAGCGGGCAGCAAAATCCTCCACCTGGTCGATCAGCGCAGCAGCCTGTTCCTTGGTATAGGGCTCGATGCTGCACAGTCCCTCCCGGAACTTGGTCACACCTACCGGCACCACCGCCACGCTGGTCACCGCAGGATAGAGCCGGCCCAGGTCCTCCATGGTACGGGCCAGAGCGGAGCCGTCATTGATGCCAGGGCAGGCCACCACCTGGCAGTTCATCTCGATCCCTGCCTGGGCAAACCGGGACATGATGTCCAGGCACTCCCCCGCCCGGGGGTTTTTCAGCATGGCGGTGCGCAGTTCGGGATCGGTGGCGTGGACCGAGATATTGATGGGGCTGATCCGCAGATCGATGATCCGCTGAATTTCCCGCTTGGACAGGTTGGTGAGGGTCATATAGTTGCCCATCAAAAAGGACAGTCTGGCATCGTCATCCTTAAAATAAAGGGTATCCCGCATTCCGGGGGGCATCTGATCCACAAAGCAGAAGATGCACTTGTTGGCGCAAGAACGGGCCCGGTCCATGAGGTAGGTCTCAAAATTCAGCCCCAAATCCTCTCCCTCCGCCTTGCGGATGCGGAGGGTACGGCTGCCTCCCTCCGGCTCTGTCAGGGTCAGCTCCAGCTTGGGGTCGTAGGCGTAGAACTTATAGTCCAGCACATCTACAATGGGATGGCCGTTGATGTGGGTCAGGGTTTCCCCCGGGCGCACCCCCGCCTTTCGGGCCGGACTGTGGGGGTCCACCGATGCAATTTTTGTCAGGCTCATGGGCACGCTCCTTCCCGGGATCCTATGGTATATAGGGCATTTCACTTCATTTTACCCGATTTCCGGGCAAAAAGAAAGAGGGGCTTGTCTCCCCTCGTTCTTTTTCGGCTATTTACTTCGCCTCAGCGGTTTCCACCTTGCCCAGCTCATGGCCATTGTAGCTCATGCAGCTCTTGCACATCCGGTGGGGCAGACGGAACGCACCGCACTTGGGGCAGGTGGTGACGCCGGGAGTCTCCAGCTTCCACACGGAGCTGCGGCGCTTATTCCGGCGCTGCTTGGACACTTTACTCTTAGGGACTGCCATCTATGACACCTCCTTAGGTTCATGCCCTGGCCGGGCAAATCTTACTCATCTTTATCCAACAGCTGCGCAAGTGCAGCCAAACGTGGATCGATCTCTTTTCTGCATCCGCAGGGGCCCTCGTTCAGGTTGGCGCCGCAAGTGGCACACAGGCCTTTGCAGTCCTCCGAGCAGACGTGCTTGGAATCCATAGACAGCACCAAAGCCGTGGTGAACACCTCGTCCAGATCCACGGCGCCGTCTTCCAGAAGCACGATCTCGTCGTTCTCCTCATCCTCCAGGGTCTCTGCCAGCAGAGTGCTGACGGGCAGACGCAGTTCCTGACGGAAGGGCTTCAGGCAGCGGTCACACACCAGTTCCAGGGTGGTGTCCGCGCTTCCTTCCAGCATAAGCGCACCCGCCATATTGCGTACCGTCCCATGGATCACGATGGGATGGGCAAAGGGCCGCTCCCCATAGAAATCCAAGTCCGACAGGTCCAACTGGGACTCAAAGGGCAGAGACGCGCCCGGTACGTGAAGTATCTCCTTCAGATTAAAGCGCATAATACCCTCCTCATAACGGTACGCGGAATATTATAGCGAAAATACTTCCGGTTGTCAAATCTTTTTTTCAACTTTTTTCTACCACTTTTTTCAGGCCAAATCCCCGCCCCACTTGCGCTGGGCCAGCCTGTTCAGTATAATAGGGACTGCTTAAAAGATACGTCTCTGACGTACTGGAGGTCAATATGAGGGAATTTACCATTGGAAAAAATGACGCCGGGCAGCGGCTGGACCGTTGGCTGGGCAAGACCTTGCCTCTCCTCCCCGCTCCCCTGGCTCAGAAATACATCCGCCTCAAGAGAGTAAAGGTCAACGGCAAGGGCTCCGCCCGGGATGTGCGGCTCCAGGTGGGGGACCTGCTGCAATTATACATCAACGATGAGTTCTTTGACCAGCCCCGGGAAGATAATGCTTTCCTGGCGGTGTTCAAGCCCAAGCTGGACATCGTGTATGAGGATGAGAACCTGATGCTCCTCAACAAGCGGCCCGGCCTGCTGTGCCACGCCGACGAGCATGAGAAGGTCAACACCCTCATTACCCACATCCAGGCCTACCTTTATCAAAAGAAGGAGTGGAATCCCCGGGACGAGCACTCCTTCACCCCCGCCCTGTGCAACCGCATCGACCGGAACACCGGCGGCATCGTCATGGCGGCCAAGAACGCGGAAACGCTGCGGATCCTCAACCAGAAGATCAAGGACCGGGAGATCGCCAAGTTCTACCTGGCCATCATCCACGGGCGCATGGCCCCGCCTCAGGGCAAGCTGGAGGGCTTTTTGCTGAAGGATGAGAGCCGCGCCCAGGTGAAGGTGTTCCACAAACCGGTGCCCGGCGGCAAGAGCGCCGCTACCTTATATAAGACCTTAAAGGTCAACCGGGGACTGTCTCTGGTGGAGTGCGAGCTTTTGACCGGACGCACCCACCAGATCCGGGCCCAGTTCGCCGCCGCCGGTCACCCTCTGCTGGGGGACGGCAAGTACGGCCGGGAACGGGACAACAAGCAGTATGGCCGCTCCTTCCAGGCTCTGTACTCCTACAAGCTGGAATTCACCTTCCCCACCGACGCGGGGCTTCTGGAGTATTTAAGAGGTAAGATGTTCACGGTGGAAAACGTGGACTTTGTGGAGGAGTATTTTCCGAGATAACCGACGGGCGGATGTGGGCATCCGCCCCTACAACCTCCGTATCCCGTAGGGGCCGATGCCTACATCGGCCCGTTCACCGTGCATCGAATAGCTTCTGTACCGGCACGCCCAGGGCATCGGCGATGTCCAGCAGGGTGGACAGGCTGGGAACGGAGTGGGCTGTCTCGATCCGCTGAAAATGCTGTTGAGTAATCCCAATCTGTTCTGCCAGCTGCTCCTGAGTCAAGCCCTGCTGCTTTCGGTAATAGAGAATGTTCAGGCCAATCTGGACCATCGTTTTATAATGTTTCATCATCTCATAGCCTTCCCGCTTTTTTACTCAGTCTAAGCGGGAAGGCGCTTTTTTCTTAGGTACTAGTTTATCGTAAATACAATATATTATATTGTATTTTGACATTGTATGTGCTACTATAAAATCTGAGGTGATGGATATGTACTCCAACGAGTTTGAAAAATGCTTTGCCGATTTCCTGGACCGGCACGAGTATGACGAGGCGGAAAACGCCCTGTTCGCCATGGTGCGCATCGCCTTTTCCGCCGGCTGGCAGGCCGCCGGCGGGGCTCCGCCCCAGTCCGAGCGGATCTATGAACTTCTGCCCTCCTGTCCCTCCTCGCCCTCCGCCGACCAGCGGCCGTAAAATCCCTGAAAAAAAAGCGGTTTTATTATTGACATTTTTCGCAATTCCATATATATTTGTTTCGTCATAAGGGCGTACCCAACCGCCGGTTTGGGTACGCCCTTTACTACCGTTTGGAAATGGGGGAGGATAAATGTCCAAGGAACTGATCCGCCTGTCGGATTGCTTCATGAAATTTGACGACGACGTCATTTTGGACCACATCAACCTTTATATCAATGACAAGGAGTTCCTCACGCTGCTCGGTCCCTCCGGGTGCGGCAAAACCACGACGCTTCGTATCATTGGCGGCTTTCAGAAGCCTACCTCCGGCGACGTGTATTTTGACGGCGTGAGGATTAATGACGTTCCCCCTCACAAGCGGAAGGTCAACACCGTCTTTCAGAAATACGCCCTGTTCACCCACATGAACATCTTTGAAAACGTGGCCTTCGGCCTGCGGGTCAACAAAGTGCCCGATCCCAAGGACCCCAAAAAGATGATCAAGGTCCCTGAGTCCGAGATCAAGGAGCGGGTGGAGGAGGCTCTGGCCCTGGTCAACCTGGCCGGCTACGGCAAGCGGTCGGTGAACTCTCTCTCCGGCGGCCAGCAGCAGCGCGTCGCCATTGCCCGGGCCATCGTCAACCGCCCCCAGGTTCTGCTGCTGGACGAACCTCTGGGCGCCCTGGACCTGAAGCTGCGTAAGGATATGCAGATCGAGCTCAAGCGCATCCAGCAGCAGGTG
Source organism: Flavonifractor sp. An91 (assembly GCF_002159225.1). Taxonomy (NCBI): domain Bacteria; kingdom Bacillati; phylum Bacillota; class Clostridia; order Eubacteriales; family Oscillospiraceae; genus Flavonifractor; species Flavonifractor sp. An91. Next base: position 152,587 of record NZ_NFHA01000004.1, read on the forward strand.
GGCATTACCTTTATCTATGTCACCCACGATCAGGAAGAGGCCCTCACCATGTCGGACACCATCGTGGTGATGAACGAGGGCAAGATCCAACAGATCGGCACCCCCGAGGACATCTATAACGAACCCAAGAACGCCTTTGTGGCCGACTTCATCGGTGAGTCCAACATCATCGACGGCATCATGCACGAGGACTATGTGGTTGGAATGTACGGCCGGAAGTTCAAATGCCTGGACAAGGGCTTTGCCCCCGGCGAGGCGGTGGACGTGGTCATCCGCCCCGAGGACATCGATATTGTTCCCGAGGCCGAGGGCCAGCTCACCGGCACCGTCACCGAGGTCACCTTCAAAGGCATCCACTACGACATCATCGTGGATTTCCGGGGCTTCAAGTGGCTCATCCAGACCACCGACTACTCCCCTGTGGGGGCAAAGATTGGGGTGAAGATCGACCCCGACGGCTTCCATATCATGAAGAAGAGCCAATACTCCGGCACCTTCGGCGACTACAGCTCCTACTCCTCCGAGTATGACGAGCTCAACGAGGACCGGCTGGAGGAGGACAGCGACGATGAAGAATAAGTGGCTGGCCGCGCCCTATGTGGTATGGATGGCCATCTTCGTGGTGGCTCCCCTCATTCTGGTGGTGGTGTTTGCCTTTACCGGTCAGGACGGCAGCGTCACCCTGGATAACTTCAGCAACATGGGGACCTACGTCCCCGCCTTCCGCAACTCCTTTGTCCTGGCCTTTGTGGCTACCGCCATCTGCATCCTCATCGGCTACCCCCTGGCCTACTTTTTGTCCCGGGAAAAGCTGATGGTACGCAAGGTAGCCATGATGCTTATCATGCTGCCTATGTGGATGAATTTCCTGCTGCGGACCTACGCCTGGATGTCTATCCTGGACGACAACGGCCTCATCAATCAGTTCCTGTCCGCCATCGGCTTTTTCGATCTGTGGAACGCCATTTTCGGCACCAACCTGAGCTACTTCCACATGATCAACACCCAGGGCGCCATCGTGCTGGGTATGGTGTACAACTTCCTGCCCTTCATGGTGCTGCCCATCTTCTCAGTCATCGACAAGATCGACCCCAAGGTCATCGAGGCCGCCCAGGACCTGGGCGCCAGCAGCTCCATGGTGTTCCGGAAGGTCATCTTCCCCCTGTCTCTCCCCGGCGTGCTGTCCGGAGTAACCATGGTGTTCATCCCCTCGGTGTCCACCTTTGCCCTGTCCCGCCTGCTGGGCGGCGGCAAGACCCTGCTGCTGGGCGACCTGATCGAAATGCAGTTTTTGGGCAACGCCTACAACCCCCACCTGGGCTCCGCCATCGCCCTGGTGATGATGGTGATCGTGCTGATCCTGATGGCCATTATGAACCGCTTCGGCGAAGGTGAAGAGGGGGTGGCTGTGCTATGAGAAAGCATCGCATTCCCTCCCGGGTATTTACCCTGCTGGTGTATGTTTTCCTGTACGCCCCCATCATCCTGCTCATCATCTTTTCCTTCAACGCCACCAAGAGCAACCGGGTTTGGGGCGGCTTCTCCCTGGACTGGTATGTAGAGCTGTTCCATAACACCCGCCTGCTGGGAGCCTTGCGGACCACCATTATCCTATCGGTGCTGGCCGCCTTTATCGCCACCATTCTGGGCACCGCAGCCGCCATCGGTTTCCACAGTATGCGCCGCCGCTCCCGCAGTGTGTGTATGTCCATCAACAACATTCCCCTGACCAACGCGGACATCATCACCGGCGTGTCCATGATGCTGCTCTTCGTGTTCGCCATCGGTGTGTTTAACGACAGCTTCCTCAGCCAGTGGCTGGGTGTCCGCTGGCGCACCGGCTTCGGCACCCTGCTTCTGGCCCACATCACCTTCAACGCACCCTATGTGATCTTGTCGGTGATGCCCCGGCTGCGGCAGCTGGACCCCAACGTATATGAGGCGGCCCAGGACTTGGGCGCCTCCGGCTTCTACGCCTTCCGCAAGGTCATTCTGCCTGAGATCATGCCCGGCGTGCTCAACGGCCTGATCATCGCCTTCACCATGTCCATCGACGACTTTGTGATCAGCTACTTCACCAAGGGCTCCGGCGTCACCACCCTGGCGGTGGAGATCTATACCGCGGTGAAAAAGCCGGTGACGCCCGAGATCAACGCCCTGTCCACCCTCATGTTTATCTGTGTGTTTGCATTGCTGCTGACCGTCAACATCCGGCAGGTGCGCCAGGAGAACGCTGCCGCCCGCCGGAAGGCCAAGCTCAACCCGGGCCGGTAAGCCCGCTGTCTGGTAACACGCCCTCCGGGCTGTTATAATCATCATTTCCGAAAGGGGATAAAGAAAGAAATTGAAAAAGTCTCTCGCACTTCTGACCGCCTCCGCACTCTCCCTCAGTCTGGTTCTGGCCGGCTGCGGTGGCACCAACTCCGGTGATGCCAACGAACCTGGCGCCGCCGACAAGGGCGTCGTCAACGTCTACAACTGGGGCGTCTATATTGACGAGTCCGTGCTGGAGGACTTCACCGCCGAGACCGGTATTGAGGTCGTGTACGACACCTTCGAGAGCAACGAGTCCATGTACGGTATGCTCAAAAACGACGGTGCCAGCTACGACGTGGTCATCCCTTCCGACTATATGATCTCCCGTATGATCGAAGAGGATATGCTGGAGCCTTTGAACTTCGACAACATTCCCAATTTTGAGGACATTGATCCTGCCCTCAAGAACCCTGACTATGACCCGGAGAATCTGTACAGCGTTCCCTATATGTGGGGCCTGCTGGGCATCATCTACAACACCACCATGGTGGAGGAGGCTCCTACCAGCTGGTCCGCCATGTTTGATGAGCAGTATGCCGGTCAGATCCTCATGTTCAACAACTCCCGCGACGCCATCGGCGTGGCTCTGAAGTACCTGGGCTACTCCTACAACACCACCGACGAGGCTCAGATTAAGGAGGCCGTGGACCTGCTCATCCAGCAGAAGCCCCTGGTCCAGTCCTACGTCATGGACGAGATCTTTGAGAAGATGCAGGGCGGCTCTGCCGCCATCGGCGCTTACTACTACGGCGACTTCCTGACCATGAAGGAGATCAACCCCGATCTGGCCTTCTGCCTGCCTGAGGAGGGCACCAACCTGTATGTGGACGCCATGTGCATCCCCAAGAACGCCGAGAATAAGGAGAACGCCGAGATCTTCATCAACTATATGTGCTCCACCGCCGCCGGTCTGAAGAACTGTGAGGAGATCTGGTACTCCTCCCCCCTGCTCTCCGTCCGGGAGGAGCTGGACCCCGAGGTTTCCGGCGATCCCTATGCCTATCCCGACCAGAGCATTCTGGACCAGTGCGAGAGCTTCAAGAACCTGCCCGCCGAGACCCTGGCCCTCTACGACTCTGAGTGGACCCGTCTCATGCTGGCCTCCAACTAAATCCCATCTCTGGAAAGCCGCACAGCAATGTGCGGCTTTCTGCTTGCCTTATGCTGGGGATTGATGTAAAATAGTACACGCACGAATTGATTTTAGAAAAAAGGAGTCGCGCATATGTCCATTACTGTAGGTATGAAGGGCCGGGCCGAAACTGTGGTCACCCCTGAAAATACAGCCGCCGCCGTGGGCAGCGGGCTGGTTCCCGTGTTCGCCACTCCGGCTATGATCGCCCTGATGGAGAATGCCGCTGTCAACGCTGTGCAGGCCGCGCTGGAGGAGGGCCAGGGCACTGTAGGTACCCTGCTCAACGTCAGCCATGACGCCGCCACCCCTGTGGGTATGAAGGTGTGGGCCGAGGCGGAGGTCACCGCTGTGGAGGGCCGCAAGCTCACCTATACCGTGGCCGCCTTTGACGAGGCCGGTCCCATCGGCAAGGGAGAGCATCAGCGCTTCATCATTCAGGCTGACCGGTTCCTGGCCAAGGCTGAGGCCAAGAAAGAAGGCAAGTAAAATGTCCATTGAAGTGTGCCGCACTTATCTGCGCCAGCGGGGCTACGAGGACCGTATCCGGGAGTTTGACGTATCCAGCGCCACTGTGGAGCTGGCTGCCCAGGCCGTAGGCTGCGAGCCCGCCCGCATTGCCAAGACCCTTTCCTTTGTTCATGAGGCCGGCGCCGTACTCATCGTCTGCGCCGGTGACGCCAAGATCGACAACGCCAAATTCAAGGCCCAGTTCCACCACAAGGCCACCATGCTGACTCCGGAGCAGGTGGAGACCTTTACCGGCCATCAGATCGGCGGCGTGTGTCCCTTTGGCATCACCCACCCCAACACCGTCACCTATCTGGACATCTCCCTTCAGCGCTTTGACACCATCTACCCCGCCGCCGGCAACGCAGCCTCCGCCGTCAGGCTCAACTGTGACGAGCTGGCCCAGCTGTCCAACAGCGCCGGCTGGATCGATGTATGCAAGGGCTGGCAGGCCCCAAGCCTGTAACACTGGAGAAAGGTGGTCTTATTATGAAAGAACGTCTGAAAAATATGACGGTCAGCTTTGTCTTTCTCTCCATTCTCTATCTGATCCTGGGCATCGTACTCATCCTGTGGCCCACCATTGTCATGGATATCATCTGCTATGCCTTCGGCGCCATTTTGCTGCTCTACGGTATCTTTGCCATTGTGGGCTTCTACCGCAGCGAGGACCGGAAGGGAAGCGCTTTCCTGGGACTCTTCCTGGGCATCGTGGCTGCCGCCATCGGCGCTGTCATGGTCATCTATCCCCCGCTGATTCAGGGCGTTATTCCTGTGATCCTGGGCCTGTATATCGCCATTGACGCTCTGCTCAGCGTCAAGCGTACCCTGGAGCTGCAGCGGATGGATTACTCCCATTGGAACATCAACCTGATCCTCTCTCTGGTTTCCGCCGGCCTGGGCATCTTCGTGGTGTTCCACCCCCTGCTGGCTGAAGCAGCTCTCTTCCGGGTCATCGGCATCGTACTGCTGTATGCCGGTGTCTCCGATCTATGGACCATCTTCCAGCTGTCCCAGTGGACCAAGGAGTACCGCAAGACTCATCCCGTGGACGTGGACCCCATCGACCTGTAAAAAAAGATCGGGCGCAATGCGCCCGATCTTTTTTTACAGCAGAATCAGCGAAAAAAGCACCGTCACCAGGCCGCACACGCCGATGGCCAGACCGCTCATGGCACCCTCGGTCTCCCCCAGTTCCAGAGCCTTGGAGGTACCAACAGCGTGGGAGCAGGCCCCGATGGACAGCCCTGCGGCGATGGGGTCCTTCACCCGGAACAGACGGATCAGCAGGGGGACCAGAATGCTGCCCAGAATGCCCGTCAGGATCACCGCCACCACGGTAATAGAGGGAATGCCGCCGTGAGCCTGGGCCACGCTGACCGCAATGGGGGTAGTCACCGACTTGGGCAGCAGAGAGGCCGTCATAGCATCATCCAGCCCAAAGAGGCGGCACAGCCCCAGGATGCTCCCCATGGACACCAGGGAGCCCACCACGCAGCCCACCAGAATGGGCAGCCAATTCTCCTTCAGCAGCTGAACTTTGCTGTAGATGGCCACCGCCAGACAGGCAGTGGCAGGAGAGAGGAAGAGATTGATAAGGCTGCCTCCCTGGTCGTAATTCTCGTAGGGAATCCCCAGAGCCAGCAGCAGTCCGATCACCAGAATCACGCCGATGAGCAGCGGATTGCACACCACCAGCCCCGTCTTTTTCTGGATCTTCACCCCGACCCAGAAGGCCAGCACACTCAGCGCCACCCCGAAGAAAGGGGAATTGGTCCACTCAACCATGGCTCTTCCCCCTTCCCATCAGCCGCAGAGTCAGCTTGATGCTCAGAGCGGTGGCTCCAAACACCAGCACCGTGGTCACCAGACAGATCACCAGCAGGGGTACCAACGCACTGCTCAATACGTCAAAGTAGTTCATGACGCTGACCCCGGCGGGCAGGAAAAAGAAGGCCATGTTAGCCAGCAGGAAGTCGGCCTTTTCCCGAACGTGCTCCAGCTTCAGTACGCCGGTGGCCAACAGCGCAAAAAGCAGCACCATGCCGATTACGCTGGCCGGGAAAGGAATGGGCAGCAGCTGTTCCAGGATCTGGCTTACCCAGCATACCCCAAAAATAACGCCGAATTGACACAGTATTTTCATCGCTACGCTCGCCTCGCTTCAGGGATTTCCACACCGGCACAGTCCTGCCGGTACAACAGGCCTCATTGTAGCCCTCCCCTCTGCCCTTGTCAATTATCGATTCTTCAAAAATGAGCGCTCGTTTCCCATCAAAAACGGACCTTCCGCCCAAAGGCGAAAAGTCCGTTTTCCTTTTGATGCAATTACTCCCAGAGCTGGAACTGCTCATCCAGCACCGCCCGGCGGTGAAACACCGCATAATCGGGGGCGGCGTCTGGACAGTAGGTGCGGATAGCCGACACAATGAGTTCCGGATTCAGGCCCGGATTCTGGGCCTTCAGGATCAGGTCCAGAGCGATGGTGTCCCGCCGCTCCTCCACGGTCGCTTTGGCAATAAGGGGGATCAAGTCTACCTCCACCTTGCCGGACTTGGCCTTTTTGCTCTTTTTCTCCATCACCAGGCTGTCCCGGCTCAGCAGGCCCCGGATAGCGGATTCCGCCCCGAAGGGGGCGCCAGCCTCATACTCCAGGGTGACGATATAGTTGACATAGTACAGCTCCTTCACCGGGCGCACACCCTCATAGCACCGCTGGACAGTGATACCAGCGGGCAGGGCTGCGTTCATCCGCTTGGGAACTTCCTCCAAAGGCGTGTCCAGCACCTGACACTCCAGCACCTCACAGCTGCTGGAGTAGCCTACCGACAGGGGCAGGGGGATGGAAACGAAGGCGTGGGGATTGAAGCCCTCGGTATGCTTGATATGGATACCCGCCCGCAAGAAGGACCGCTGGAAGGTACGCATCAGATCCAGGTGGGAAATAAATTTGGCGGTGTCCGCCTTGGTAAATGCCAGTCTATGCATCACATTTTCCTCCCGGATAGAGCTTATTGGCACCGCAGCCGGTGCACTGGACCCGGCAGTCGGGGGTGATGACAGCCTTATAGGCCCGCTCCCGCTCCCGCCACAGGAAGTTCTTGGTCACGCCCACGCTGGTCACATCCCAGGGCAGCAGCTCGTCCTTCTCACGGGTACGGTTGGCATAGAAAGCGGGGTCCACGCCGCAGGCCTCAAAGGCGGCCAGCCAGCGGTCAAAGTCAAAATACTCGCTCCAGGCGTCAAACTTGGCGCCCTGCCGCCAGGCGGTCTCAATGACGTCAGCCACCTTCCGGTCGCCCCGGGCAAAGACCGCCTCCAGGAAGCTGGTCTGGGAGTCGTGCCAGTTGTACTTGATGGACCGGCCCCGCATATGCTCCCGCAGCAGCTTGACCCGCCGCTGATACTCCTCCATGGTGATCTGAGGTTCCCACTGGAAGGCGGTGTGGGGCTTGGGCACAAACCAGGCAGTAGACACTGTGATGGTCACACCCCGCTTGGGGTTGGGGGTGACCTCCTTCCAGGTCTTGTAGACCTTCTCCGCCAGGTCGGCAATACCCAGCACATCCTCGTCAGTTTCGGTGGGCAGACCCAGCATGAAGTAGAGCTTTACGCTGGACCAGCCGCCGGAGAAGGCAGTGCGGCAGGACCGAAGCAGGTCCTCCTCAGTGACGTTCTTGTTGATGGCGTCCCGCAGGCGCTGGGTGCCCGCCTCAGGGGCAAAGGTAAGGCCCGACTTACGGACGTGCTGCACCCGCTCCATCAGTCCCAGAGAGAAGTTATCCGCCCGCAGGGAGGGCAGGGACAGGGACACCCGGTTGGGCTCACACCAGTCCAGCAGCCCGTCGCACAGGTGCTCCAGAGGCCGGTAATCGCTGGTAGACAGGGAGGACAACGTCATCTCCTGATAGCCGGAGTCCTTACAAGCCTCAATGCCCTGCTTCAGCAGGATCTCCGGGTCACGGGACCGGACCGGCCGGTAGGCATAGCCCGCCTGACAGAACCGGCAGCCCCGGATACAGCCCCGGAAGAGCTCCAGCATCACCCGGTCATGGACGATCTCGGTGGAGGGCACAATGGTCTTCACCGGGAAGTAACTCTTGTCAAAATCCTGGACGATCCGCTTGGTCACCACCGCAGGGGCGCCCTCATGGGGAATGACCTGCTCCAGAGTGCCGTCAGGACGGTAGGACACCTCATACAGGGAGGGCACATACAGGCCGGGGATCTGAGCAGCGGCAGCCAGGAATTCATCCTTGCTCCAGCACTCCTCCCGGGCCTTGCGGTAGAGCTGAATAATCTCTACGCTCACGTCCTCGCCCTCGCCCAGCACAAAGATGTCCACGAAGGGGGCCAGGGGCTCCGGATTGTAGGCGCAGGTGCCGCCGGCGATCACAATGGGAGACAGACCGTAGCGCTCCTCGGAGCGCAGGGGCAGCCCGGCCAGATCCAGCATATTAAGCACATTGGTATATGCCATCTCATAGCCCAGGGAGAACCCAATCAGGTCAAAGTCTGCGATGGAGTCGCCGCTCTCCAGGCCATAGAGCAGGATGCCCTCCCGGCGCATCTCCTCCTCCATATCGCCCCAGGGTGCGAACACCCGCTCGCACCAAACGCCGTCCATCTGGTTCATAACTCCATAAAGGATACGCATACCCAGATTGGACATTCCGATCTCATAGGTATCCGGGAAGCAGAGCGCATAGCGCACATCCACTTGGCGCCGGTCCTTCACCACCGCGTTATACTCGCCGCCGGTATAGCGTGCAGGCTTCTGCACCCGGGGAAGGATATGTTCCAACGTACGATTCATGTCATGCCGAACCCTCTCTAATCGAATATGGGCCGGGTCCGGTGATCCGGCCAACAAGGCTGCCGGTGATCCCCGGCCCGCCGCAATACGCAAAAGAAGCAGTATATTATTATACTATGTTCTTTGATCAAATACAAGCTATAATCCGCTTATATTGGGTTCAAAATCCGCTTATCCGGGGAAAATCAGCCCCATCAGCACCACGCTGCCCGTCAAAATGGCAAGGGCTGCCACATTGGCCAGGGTAAACACCAGCAGGTAGCGGCCGGCCCGGGCGCCGGGGGACTTGAGATAGGCCTTCATGGAGATCAGGCTGGCCAGAGATGCGATGGGGGTACCTAGGCCACCAATGTTGGTGCCGATGAGCAGCCCGTGCCAGTCGGTGGTAAAGTTGGACAGCAGCACTGCCGCTGGCACGTTACTGATGACCTGACTGGTAATACCGGAGGCCAGAGCTGTGTTCTGCGCCATTACCGCCGTCAGCGCCTCCCGTACGGGAGTGCAGGCTCCCACATTGCCTGCAAAAAGGAAGAAGCAGAAGAAGGTGGCCAGCAGGCCGTAGTCCACCTTGCGGAACAGAGGCCGGTCAAAGATCAGCATACCCGCCGCCACTACGGCCAGCAGGGCCGGATAGGGCAGCACCCGGAACACCGACAGCAGGCACAGCACAAACAATCCTGCCATCAATCCCAACCGTCCAGGACTGCGAATGGAGGCCTTTTCCGAAAAGGTGACCCGGATCCCCTCCGGCTTGACACACAGGGCCGCAATGACCAGCCCCACCAGGCTAATCAGGGTGAGGGGCACCATGGTGGCAAAGAACTGACCGGCGGTCAGCTCATAGTTGGCATAGATATACAGATTCTGAGGGTTGCCTACCGGAGTAGCCATGCTGCCCAGATTGGCGGCAATGGTCTGGAGCACCACAATATAAATCAGCCGCTCCGTTCTGCCAATCAGTCCAAGCACCAGCACCGCAAAGGGCACAAATGTAATGAGGGCCACATCGTTGGTTACCAGCATGGACACAAAGAAGGGCAGCAGCACCAGTGCCAGGGTCACAAACCGCATTCTCCGTTCGCCGGCCAGCAGCCGCTGAGCCAGTACCGCGAACACGCCGCACTCCTGCAAGCCAGCCACCACCGCCATCAGACAGAACAGCAGGCTCAGCACCCGCCAGTCAATATAATTGAGATAGTCCGCCGACGGCGGATTGAGTAAAATGGAGGCCGCCGCGCACACTGCGGCAATACACAGCACCGGCTCCCGCTTCCAGAAGCGGAACAGGGCGCATTTTTTCTGTGTTTGCTCCATGCTTCTTTTCCCCCTTTGAACACGACGAAAAAGCCACCCTGGCGGGTGGCTTTTTACTCTGCTTCACTCGATTGCCGTTTGCCGGTCTCAGTTTACCTGATTCCAGTGCGGCGGTCAAGTATCTGGACCTATTTTCTCCCATTCAGGAGCGCCGAAAATCTTCCACAACATCAGCAAGATGGACCGGAGACAGCCCCGCACTATTGCAGCATTCTGCCAGCCGGTTGACCTCCTGAAAGTCGGTGGAAATGCGTCCGACACAGATTCCGTTGTGGCTCCGGATCCCATACATCTGAGGGCGGGAAGCCCTGTCCAGATATACATGGTACTTTATACGACAATTACTCATGGTTTCCTCTCTCCTCATTTTCTCTGCTTTTGGTTATGATTTCATGGTTTCACGACATATTTCGCTCTTTTTCCCTATCAAAAGGTATTATACTGTTTGTTACGGTAATTTTCCACATCCGCTCCCCTCTGTGTCTATATCTTGTATTTTCGTCCCTCTGCATATTCTATATAATGTATTCTGCATAAATTGTCAATGCCAACAGACTATTTTGTCCACTGACCGGGAGGTTTTGACCGCATTCGGTTGGGGGTTCTCTGGAGGTGCGCCCATGTCTCTGATGGTGGAAAAGCTGGCCTATGTAAAAAAACTGCGCCACTTGACGTCGGAGGATATCTCCCGTCTGTCCGGCGTGCCTCTTGGTACGCTGAATAAAATTCTGTCGGGACAGACAAAAAATCCGGCGATAGGGCCTATGGATCGGATCACCCGTGTACTGCGGGTACCCATCCGATATCTGCTGGATGACGAGCTGCCCCCGGAATGCTGCGTCACCGCCAACAGCCAGGACGGCGTGGTCCTGCTCTCCCCGGAGGAGCTCCGCCTGCTGCTGGCGCTGCGGCGGCTGGAGCCCCAACGGCGGCGGACTGCTGGGGTTATGCTGGCCCTGATGAGTGCGGCCTGCGTCAAATCCATCGGGACCGTATCGGTGAAGCGTACCTTCTGCTACACCACCGGCTCCACCGATGCCCCGCCGGTCCGGGCCATTCTGATCCCGGAGGTTGACGCCGCCGCTCGGGAGGCGGACTTTGCCGTGCTTCTCAGCGATGGCAGCATGGAACCGGTCTATCCCTCCGGCGCCGTTCTGTTGTGTGCCCAACGCCCCCCTACCGCGCAGGAATATGGTATATACCTCTATAATCAGGAAGTCCTGCTCCGGCGGCTCTGCCGCCGCAGGGGCGTCACCCGGCTGCTGGCCCCCAGTCTGGCTTATCCTGATCTTCAGGTGTCGGAGGAAGATCACCTGGACTGCCTGGGTACCATCACAGGGCAGGCCCGTGGCTGCCGGTGGGAACAGATTCCCTGACCGTTCTCAACCGCTCGTTGTACTGCTGTTCTACCGTTGGTTGCAAGTTCCAACCGCCGTTACCTTCCCTTTTCTGCGGAAACACTCTATAATACATCCTGTGAAAACCACACGCAGAAAAGAGGATACCTATGAACCAGACCATCGGTGGGCGCATCAGCGCCCTTCGGAAGCGGGACGGCCTGACTCAGGAGGAATTGGCCGCTCAGATGGGAGTCTCTCCCCAGGCGGTGAGCAAGTGGGAAAATGACCTGAGCGTCCCCGATCTCTCCGTCCTTACCGCCCTGTCCGACTACTTCCACCTGTCTCTGGACGAGCTGATCCGAGGGCAGCGCACCGACGTGCAGTATGTTCCCCCGGAGGCTCGGAAAAGTGCAGAGGAACTGTTCCTCCGTGTCCGGGTCCGCACAGGGGAAGGGGATAAAATCAATGTCAATCTGCCCTTGGCATTGGTCCGCATTGCCGCTCAGCTCAACCTGGACCTGCCTCAGTTCCGGGGCAGCGAATGGCTCCGTCAGCTGGACCTGAACGCCCTTCTCTCCCTCATTGAGGGCGGCGCACTGGGAAAGCTGGTGGAGGTAGAGAGCAGCAATGGCGATCTGGTGGAAGTCGTGGTGGAATAAATGCGTCTGCACATCAAAACCAAGGACTTTCGCCTCCACCTGCTTCTGCCCACCTGGCTTATCCTGAGCAAACCAGGGCTCACCATTGCCCTGTGGGCCTGTCGCCGCTATGTGACGCTTCCCCCTCACCGGCGTGCGGAGGTATTCCGCCTGACGCGGCGGCTGCGGCGACAGTGCCGTGGCGTCTCTCTGGTGGATATCCACACCCAAGATGGCGAGGAGATCCGGCTCACACTCTGATATTCCAAAATGTCCGCTGCCTATCGCAGCGGACATTTTTTCGTTTCATGCAACATTTCCTTTCGCCCAGTTGTATCTAGGGTGTCACAACGAGAGAGCAAAACCTCTCCCGCAATTCACCGGAAAGGAAGATTTCTATGAAAAAGCTTGTTCCCACTCTGCTGTCCCTGGCCCTGGCCGGCTCCCTCTGTCTGCCTGTTCTGGCCGCTCCCGTTGCTGTGGACGAGACCGCCTCTCCCTCTGGCTATGCTATCCAGGTCAACGGCGCCGATACCGAAATTCGGGGCAGCGTAATGGTTCCCCTCCGTGCTCTGGCGGAAGAACTGGGTTTCACCGTGACTTGGTCTGGAGAGCAGATCCGGGTGGACACCGGCAAGGTACACACTGATGTGACCCTTGGGGTGGACCGCTATGTGATTACCACCAGTCTGGAAGATATGGTGGGTATGAGCGCCCCCTTCTCTCTGGGCTGCCCTCCCTATGCGGTGAATGGTACTACCTATGTACCCCTGGCCCTCTTTGACGCCCTGCTGGGCAACCAGGAGGACGCCATCACCGGCGACAGCGGCACCATCTCCATCCAGACTGATCCCTCCACTCAGATCCCCAATCCCTTTGTGGAATGCGGCACGCTGGCGGAGGCCCAGGATCAGGCTGGTTTCTCTCTGAACCTGCCTGACGGCTGCACCCCGGAGCACATCTCTGTGCTGCCTGATCAGATGATCCAGGTCCTCTGTGAAGATAACCTCACTATCCGTAAGGCGGTGGGGCAGGAGGATATAAAAGGCGGCCGCCGTGCAATGCACGGCGACCGCTTTTGCCATTCAGTTGGGCAGCATCCGAAACCACTTGCTCCGGATACCCGCCGCTTTGAAGCTCGTCCGGCGGTAGAGGGAAAAGGCGCTCTCATTGTCGCTGGCCACCAGCAGCTTACACCGGTCAAATCCAGCCTCCGCCAACAGAGCCATAGTCCCCCAGAGCAATTCCCGCCCCAGGCCCTGTCCACGGACATCCTTTTGCAGCGCGATGCCCTCGATCTCCGGCACCTCCTGGGTCAGGTCCAGCTCATACACCCCGACTGGCACCCCGTTGACCACCGCAAACCCGCAGCGGTGGCCCTCCTCCAGGGCCCGGTCCAGATCCCGGGGGCCGTAAGTAGCCGAATTGGGCATTTCAAAAAAGCATCCGTTGTGCAGGGCCAGCCAGGCCCCGCCCCGCTCCCGGGTCAGGGGCTCCAGGCTGAGGCGCTGGGGCTGGCCGGGCAGCTGGGACAGATCTCGCTGCAGCTCCAGCAGATCGCGGACAAACTCCAGCCGGCAATCCCCCTGCCAGCCCTCCTCCAGGGGCGCGCCGGGGTCCCGGGAGGTCACAAGCAGTTCTGTTGCACCCAGGCTCAGCAGCTCCTGACGGCCCCGGCACAGCAGTTCATCCAGCTCTCCGGTCCGACAGTGCTGAATGACCAGATAGCCCTTCCCTTTTGCCGTGATTTCTGCGGCAAAGATTTGATAGGCCGACTCCATGTCCATTCCCCCCAGTGATGATTGCTAACACTATACCACAGCCCCCCGGACTTGACAAGTCCGGGGGGCTGTCTCATTACTCCTCGCCCTGAAGGGCGTCATATCCGTGTTCGCCGGTACGGACCTTGACCACATCCTCCACATCATAGACGAAGATCTTGCCGTCGCCGATCCCACCGGTATGGAGCACCTGCTTGGCGGTGTCCACCACCTGTGCCACCGGCACCTTGGATACCACAATCTCCACCTGTACCTTGGGCAGCAGATTCATGGTCATGGGCACGCCGCGGTAATACTCCGTCTTGCCCTTCTGGATGCCGCAGCCCAGCACCTGAGTTACCGTCATACCTGTTACGCCGATGCCGTTCATGGCGCTCTTCAACTCCTCAAACCTGGACTGGTTGCAGATGACGGTCACATTGGTCAGCTTGGCTTCCGACTTGGTGCGCTCCGCAGGCTGAGCACGCTCGGGGACCTGCACGGGCACCGGGCGCTCACCAGCCACATAGGGCTCCGGATAGGCGTCCGGCTTGGCCACCGCCGTCATGCTGGTGGACTGGCTGAAATCGGCATAAGCGGTAGGCAGGCCGTGCTCGTGGATGTCCAGGCCCTCCAGCTCCTCAATGGCAGAGGTCCGCAGACCCACCGTGTGCTTGATCACCGTAAAGATGATCACCATGGTCACCGCTACCCAGGCAATGACGCTGACCACGCCCAGGCACTGGGTGAGGAAGAACTTGGGACCGCCGCCGTAGAACAGGCCACCGTCCACCGCCAGCAGGCCGGTGAGCAGGGTACCCATAGCGCCGCACACACCGTGGACCGAAATGGCGCCCACAGGATCGTCAATCTTGGCTATCTTATCAAAGAATTCCACCGCCAGGGGAAGCACGATGCCGGCACAGATACCGATGATGGCTGCACCCTCCACAGATACCATGTCACAGCCGGCGGTGATGGCCACCAGTCCGCCCAGCGCTGCGTTGAAGGTCATGGAGACATCCGGCTTCTTGAAGCGAATCCAGGTAAAGAGCATGGTGGTCACGCAGGCCACAGCAGCCGACATATTGGTGGTGACGAAGATGCTGCCGGCAGCCACCAGGGTGTCGTCCCCGGTCATGGAGACGGTGGAGCAGCCGTTGAACCCAAACCAGCAGAACCACAGCACAAACACGCCCAGCGCGGCGATGGAGAGGTTGTGGCCCAGAATGGCCCGGGGCTTGCCGTCCCTGTCATACTTGCCGATGCGGGGCCCCAGGATCTTGGCGCCGATGAGGGAGGCCACGCCGCCCACCATATGCACCGCGGTGGAACCGGCAAAGTCATGGAAGCCCAGCTGGGACAGCCAGCCGCCGCCCCAGATCCAGTGGCCGGAGATGGGATAGACCACAGCGGAAATCAACAGAGAATAGATGCAGTAGGAAATAAACTTGGTGCGCTCTGCCATAGCGCCCGATACGATGGTAGCGGCGGTGGCGCAAAACACCGTCTGGAAAATGAAGAAGGCGAAGAAGGGAACCCCCTCCGGCAGGATGGCGGAATAGTCGCCCCGTACGAAGGGATCAAAGCCGCCTACCAGCGCCCCCGCGCTTCCGAACATCAGGCCGAAGCCCAGCAGCCAGAAGATGGGCGTGCCGATGCAGAAGTCCATCAGGTTCTTCATCAGAATATTGCCCGTGTTCTTGGCCCGGGTAAATCCCGCCTCACACATGGCAAAGCCGGCCTGCATGAAAAAGACCAGCGCGGCGCCCAACAGCACCCAGATTGTGTTCACTGACGAATACATACATTCATTCCTCCCTGAAAACAAAAACGCTCGCTTCGCCTTCCTCGGCGAAACGAGCGTCTCTGCTTGATGGACGCAGTGTATGCTCTTTTTTTGCATCTGTCAAGATTGTTCTTGCATATTTGGAAATAATTCAGAAATTTCCCTGCTTACAATCTCCATTTTTGCAAGTTTTCAATATAATACTTTCATTTTAGAGGCATACCTTTACTGGTTCCGCGATGGTCAGCGTATCCGGCGTGACCCTGCATCCCCGGGCCAGCACCTGGACACCTGCCCCGGCGGCCTTCCGCAGCGCCGCGCCGAAGGCCGGATGGGTCACATCATTGGGGGCAAAATCCTTCATTCCCGCCATCTGGATCACAAAGCAGACAGCCGCCTCGTAGCCCTCTGCCTGGCAGCGGATCAGCTCCTCCAGGTGCTTGACCCCGCGCTCCGTGGGCGCGTCGGGAAAGCGGGCGTGGCCGTCCTCCTCCAAAGTGACCCCTTTGACCTCCACAAAGCCCCGGCGCTCTCCCGCCTCCCAGTAGAAGTCGAACCGGGAGCTGCCCCAGGTGGTCTCCGGCCGCAGGAGAGTCAGTCCGGGCAGAAAGCCGCCTCCCTCCGCCCACTCCTGAAACACCTTATTGGGGGCCTGAGCATCCATATTGACCAGCAGCCGGCCCTTTTCCACAGCGATCAGATCATATCTGGTCTTGCGGGCCGGGTTGTCGCTCTCCTCCAGATAGACCGTAGCCCCCGGAACCAAAAGTTCCCGGCAGCGGCCGGTATTTTTCACATGGACCACCTCTAGCCCGCCGTCTACCTCCACATGGGCGATAAAGCGGTTGGGTCTGGCCTGTAAGATTCCCTTTTTCACACTTCGGTATTGCATTCTGCTTCTCCTGCCTGTATCCTGATAGGGTGAGTATACCATGGAGCGACGCGCCTCACAAGCCGTTCTTCCTCAGGAGGTTTTGATATGCATATTCCCGCCTGCGACACCGCCCAGCAGGACATCCAGTCCTTTTCCCTGGCCTTGGAGGAGGCTCTGCTGCCTCAGGCCGATTACGACGTGGACCGCTGGCTCTACGTCCCCAACCGCTACTGCGACTACCGTTACATCCTGGGCACCCGGGGCAGCCGTCCGCTGATCTGCGTGGGCATCAATCCCTCCACCGCCGCACCTAACGACCTGGACAACACCCTGAAATCGGTGGAGCGCATCGCTTTGGGCAATGGCTATGACAGCTTTATCATGTTCAATGTATACGCCCAACGGGCTACACGCCCTGATGATATGGAGAAGGTGTGCAATCCCGCCCTGCACCAGGAAAATATGGCGGCCTTCCGCTGGGCCCTGGAGCAGACTAAAACCGGCACACCTGCCGTCTGGGCCGCCTGGGGCGCGATCATTGAGAAGCGCAGCTATCTGGCCGACTGCCTGCGGGACATGGTGGAGATTGGGAACGATTTGGGCGCCTGTTGGTATTCCGCCGGTGCCCGCTCCAAAAAGGGACATCCCCACCATCCCCTGTACCTGCGGAAGGACAGCAGCCTAGATTCCTTTGATGTCAGTACCTATATCAGCAGCTGTCTATGACGGCTGCTGATTTTTGTAAAGCAAAAAGCGGACAGCCTAAGCTGTCCGCTCTCTGTGTTGGCGTTACCTATCTTCCCGGTCCGTCTCCAGACAAGTATTTTCGGCGCAGGTGAGCTTAACTTCCGTGTTCGGGATGGGAACG